>JAOZPW010000374.1 GCA_029932545.1 Thermoanaerobaculales bacterium
GTGGAGGTCGTCATCGCCTGCATGCCTTCGATAACGGACACCGGCCGTTATGGTTCTTGGAGACGAATCCTCTCATCCCTCCTGAAGGCGTTACCTTATTTTCGCCCGATTGCGGACTGATAACTGAAGCCTGAGCTTCGTGCACAATGAGCAAAAAAAGGGGGCGCTCGTGGCGGGGCAGGAGCCCCGCGCTCCATTTAGGGCGCTCCAGGTTTCGCGGTGGGAGCGCGGGCCTCCTGCCCCGCATCGTGCCGATTGATTTTTGCAAGAGCCTCAGCTGATAGCTGATAGCTCCGGACGAAGGCGGCCGGATCCTTTTTGGTTCCGCTTTCGTCTGGTCAGACATCAAAAAAGGACCCCGTCACACTTTCATCGACGAAAACCACTCCATTTTGGACTGTGACCAGAACAATCCTGAGGTGCGAACCCTTGCACGGCCCGCCCGTGCACAAGCCATCATCGGCTCGAAAGCACGCACCATGGGAGTTGCACGTCAGTTGGCCCTTGTCTGCGTCGAAGAACTCTGAGGGGGCCCTGTCGTCCAGGCGCATCGGCAGGTGACGGCAAAGATTCTTGTACGCCCGGACGGATCCGTCTCTCATCTTCAAGAGAATGCCCTCCTCTTCAAGAGGACCTTCCATATAGGCAAACTTCATACCTCTTGCCGGGATCTCTTCGAGAGTCGTGATGCGCTTCATGCTGACATGATAATGCAATTCGTCCGACGAATTGCAAAAGGCTGAGGGGTTGTCACTGAATTAAATGCAGCCATCCAAACCTAATTGCAGAGCTTAACCCCTGAGCACCTCAATCAGCCCGGCCATGTCGTCTGGAATAGGGGCCTCGACTGAGATCGTCTCTCCCGTGACTGGATGTGTAAACGCAAGGTTCCGTGAGTGCAGTGCTTGACGCGGAAAGTCCCGGCAGGAGTATCTGGCGCGCTCGTTGACCAGGTTTCGCCACTGACGCCCGGAATAGGTCGGATCGCCGATCACGGCGTGTCCGATGTGGGCGCAGTGGACCCGAATCTGATGGGTGCGGCCGGTAATCAGACGGCAGGCCAGCAGAGCAGCGTCATCATAACTCTCGACCGTGCTGTAGAGCGTCCGGGCCTTGTGCCCGTCCTCTCTGACTGCCATTTTCTTGCGGTCGGTGGGATGCCGGTCAATCGGCGCCTCAATGACGCCTTCTGAATGCCTGGGAATCCCGTAGCACACGGCGAGGTAGGTCTTTTCAATTTCCCTTCGGCCGAATGCCAGCGACAAGCCCAGGTGAGCCCGGTCGTTCTTGGCGACGACCATGGCGCCGGTCGTGTTCTTGTCCAAGCGGTGCACGATCCCGGGCCGCTCGACGCCCCCGATTCCGGAGAGGTCCCGGCAGTGGTGGAGCAGCGCGTTGACCAGCGTCCCCGCGGGGTTTCCCGCAGCAGGATGTATCACCAGACCGGCGCTCTTGTCCAAGATCAACAGGTGCTCGTCCTCAAAAAGAATCGACAGGGGAATGTCTTCAGCCTGGGCCTCGAGAGGAACGAGGTCGGGCACCTCGAATTCGAGGACATCACCCTCGGCAACACGTTCCGATTGCCGGGCTGGGGCCCCGTTGCGTTGAACCCGCCCCTGGTCAATCCACTTTCTGAATCGTGAACGGGTCCAGTCAGTCGCCAGAGCGGTTAGCGCCCGGTCGAGGCGAATGCCATCCTGTTCGGGACCGACGGTCACTCGGTGGCGGGAACTCACGGCTGAGTGCGGCGGGACAGCCAAATTTGGAGAGAAATCCCAAAAGCAATCATGATCGCCGTGATCAGCTGGGAGGTTGAAAGAGCGCCGTCGAATACGAAGCCCCGAACGGCGTCGCCCCGCGTTTCTTCAAGCAGGAAGCGGGCAGCGCCGTACAAAATCAGGTAGGCAGCGAATACTCTTCCCGGCCTCAGTTTTTGCTGGTACATCCATGCCAGGATGCCGTAGATCGCCAGATTGGAAATCAAAGCGTAGATAGGAAATGGATGGAGAGGCACCCCCAACGGGGTTCCCAGAGCCGTCGCAGCCTGGGGATCCGTGTAGGTGATAGCCCACGGCAGGTCGCAATGGCCTCCCCAACAGCAGCCTGCTGCAAGACACCCCAGACGGCCTATGGCCTGCCCCAAGGAAACCGAGGGGGTCAGGGCATCAAAGGCCTTGAGGGCAGGGAGATTGTATTTCCTGATCAGCACAACCGCCGCAATCGTGCCGGCAATGAAACCCCCAAGGAACACGCCGCCGGCCCGGAACATCATCAGAAGTTCGCCCGGAGCCTTGAGATATCGTGGCAGCTCAACGACAACCAGAAGAAGCTTGGATCCCAGGAGGCCCCATATAATGATCCACAGGCCGAGGTCGACAATCTTGTCACCATTCAGCCCAGCCTTCTCAGCACGGACGCGGGCTCGCCACAGCCCGGCGATGACACCAAGGGCCAGCAGGACCCCGTACGATGGGATCTGCCAAAAACCCAGATCAATCAGAATCGGGTGCATTGGTATCCTCGTTTTCCACTTTCTTGGCGGTCAATTCTGCGATCACCAGGAGAACAGCTCCCACGGTAATGGCGCTGTCGGCGACGTTGAAATCAGGCCAGGAGTGGATTCGTCCACCGAACTCGACCCACACATGGACGAAATCGATCACCCAGCCGTAGAGCATTCGGTCGATCAGATTACCCACCGCGCCGCCGAGAATCAGACCGAAGGCGAGAGCGGTGGTAATGCGATCACCCGAGTGGCGGACCAAAATCCAGGCAATAACGACGACCGAGGTCAGGATCACCGCATGAAGGAGAATCTTCGACAACGGACCACCGTCAGCGAACAGGCTGAAGGCAATGCCCGAATTGTGAACGTGAGTCAGAGACAGCCCCGGCAGAAGCTTGACCTCCGTCATCGGACTGTATGGCAGATGCTCCAGGACAAGTCCCTTGGTCCACCGATCCAATACCAGGATCACGACGGCGGTCATCCAGGGCAGAAGGCGTTTCAGTGTCACTCTTTTCGACTCCAGTTCATCGTATCTCTCCGGGCTGTGAGACTACGCGGCGGGGGAATGGGCGTCAAGGGGATGGAATCAGGGGATAGAGAAGAGGGAGCAGTCATTCCTGGTATAGCCTATGGAAGGGCATCGACGATGGTAGGATGGGTTGGAGGGG
>JAOZPW010000375.1 GCA_029932545.1 Thermoanaerobaculales bacterium
CCGCAACGACACAGCTGCCGGGAGGTTTGTCGGAGGGAAAAGCTGTGTACGGCACGCCCCGTCGGAAAAGGGGCGCTCTCATGGTTGGGCGTCAGCGTCGGCTCTGTCGATTGACTCTGGGTGGTGCCGGTTGACGGGGCAAGGGACTACGACCACGTTGGCAAACAAGAGCGCCAGATACCTTCGACGGGGCGTGCCCCCCTTAACATTGTCCGAAACGACGTCCATCGATTTGGCATCCAGGCGCTTGGCTTGGTATCTGGCGGTTTGAATTGGTTGTTTGGCGTTTGAGCTGGTTTTTGGAATGGCGGCGGGCCAGAGACCCTTGCCCATTTTTGGTGGTTGTCACAGAAACAGACAGTGTCCCTTTCTCTGCCCGGTGAAGAGAGGGCACACCCGGCACACCCGTTTTGGCATTCTTGGCGGCGTTGATTTTGTACTTCGGCTTTGGCTGTTCGGTTGCTGTTGCGGCCCCGGTTGACGGTTCCGGCCCCGTCCCCCCTCTCCCCCTCTCCCCCTCTCCCCCTCTTGCGCCCTGCCCCCTGTATCCTTACGATGCGAGGGAGGTTCTTGATGACCAACAACCCCGACACCCTGGTCTTCTCAGGAGATATCGGAGGCACCAAGATCCGATTGGGTCTGTGGGAAGTCAAAGAAGGCGCCCTGAATCTCCTCGAAGATTGCACGGTCGTCTCTTCCGAGGTCTCCGGTCCAGTCGAGGCCGTCCGTAGCGTTTGCAAGGAAGGTGACCTCAGGGGTCTCGTGGCCTGCTTCGGTGTCGCGGGTCCGGTCCGCGGGGGGCGATCCCGTCTGACCAATCTGCCGTGGGTCATTGATTCAGAGAATCTCGAAAGGGAGCTGGGATTCGAAAAGGCACTGGTGATCAACGATCTCGAGGCCACGGCGTGGGCCGTTGGGCACTTGCAGCCGTCGAGTCTTCGTCAGGTCAAGGCCGGCACGGCAGATCCTGATGGCGCCGTTGCCGTGATCGCTGCGGGAACCGGGCTCGGCCAGGCCGGGTTGATCAGGACAGGGGAGAGGCTTGCAATTTGTTCCGGAGAAGGGGGACACGTCGATTTTGCCCCTCAGGGGTCGCTTGAGGTTGAACTCCATCATTTCCTGGCCGACCGATACGGACATGTCAGTTGGGAACGAGTCGTTTCCGGTCCGGGCCTGGTTGACCTCGCGAATTTCTTCTTCATGCGATCGGGCCATTCGATTCAGGAGTGGATCGATTTTCACGGGAATCCCGATGATTTGGCGGCGTCGGTTGCATCGGCGGCGATGAGTGGGGGTCCGGAAGCCTGTGCGGCCGCCCTTGATCTCTTCGTGACGCTCCTCGGCGCCCAAGCCGGCAATCTTGCCCTGAGTTTTGGCGCGACCGGGGGCGTTTACCTGGCGGGAGGCATACCGCCGAAGATCCTGCCGGCAATTCTCGGAGGCAGCTTCACCGAGAGGTTTCTGGACAAGGGGCGGATGCGATCTCTTCTCGAGGCGGTGCCGGTGTCGGTGATCCTGGACCAGGATGCACCGCTCCTGGGGGCGGCGCGAAGAGCAATCGCCGATGAGAATCGCTCAGTTTAGGTTTAAGATCAATCGGATGCTGGTGGCGCTCCGCCTTCGGGCGGTTTGGGCCTCCGGCGTCGTCGCCGACGTTTGGCGGGTGATTTGTCCCTGTCGGTCGAATCACTGGCCTCACGGGAACTTTTCGGGGCGCCCCGGTGTGGCCGCCGTTCCCTGCGGTGAGGAGGCCGGCGGTGCGATGATCCGTCGTCTTCGACCTTGTGACCCTGCCCTCTGGGGAGAATCTCGGCGTACAGTTGGTCATCGGCGAACACGGTCGGAATTTCATAGCCGACGTATTTCTGGACGGCGTCGAGGGAGTAGACAAAATCCTCGCATGCCAGCGAGAAGGCCTTGCCCTCGGCCCCGACTCGGGCTGTGCGGCCGATGCGATGGACGTAATCTTCCGGGTCTTGGGGAAGATCGAAGTTAATGACATGGGAGACGCCGTCGATGTGAAGCCCACGGCTGGCAACGTCGGTGGCCACAAGAATTGGCAGTTCGCCGTCCTTGAACTGATCGAGCACTTTCAGGCGCCGTACCTGCTCCACGTTTCCCGTCAGGCCCCGAGCACCAAAGCCGTGGCGCTGCAGTTCCTGGACGAGGCGTTTGGCGCCGATTCGGGTGTTGACGAAAATCATGGTTCGGGTCGCACCCTCCCTCCGGAGGAGGCCCAATAGCAGGGAGAGCTTCTCCCGAGTTGAGACGTGGTAGAGCTCCTGATGGATCGTGTCAGGTGTCAACTTGTCCCGGCTGACGACGATTTCGGCCGGGTCGTCCATTTCGCGCCATCCAAGGGTCGTCACACGGCGGGAGAGTGTCGCCGTGAACATCATGGTCTGCCTCTTGGTTGCGTGTGGGAGGCGGCGCAAGATCCACCGCAGGTCCTCGGAGAAACCCATGTCAAAGAGGCGATCGCATTCATCGATGATGACGACCTCGGTCTCCCTGAGGGAGTAGGCGCCCTGTTTGTTGTAGTCGATCAGCCGGCCAGGTGTTCCAATCAGGATGTCAACGCCCTTGGCCAATTCGGCGCGCTGCTTGTGATAGTCGAGTCCGCCAAAGACCACGTGGACCTTGAGATCGGTGTGGCAGCCGACGTCGTCGGCATCCCGGGCCACCTGGACCGCCAGTTCACGGGTGGGCGCGATGATCAAAGTCCGCGGCACTTCGGGGGGTGAGGTTCGGGGCGTTGTCAATAACCTGTTGTACGCCGTCAATAAATAGGCCGCTGTCTTTCCCGACCCTGTCTGGGCTTGGGCGACGACGTCTCGGCCCAGCAGAGAGATTGGCAGCACCTGGTCCTGAACCTGGGTCAGGCGGTCGAAACCCAGGTCTCGGAGCGCCAGATGGAGCGATCCGGGAAGATCGAGGGAGTCAAATGTTGTTTCTGAAAACAGGCTATTGGTGTTGGTTTCATCAGTCATCAGGCGCGGATTGTAGCACCCTGCTCGAAGGAGGCGCCGATGGAACGGTTTTGGACCGACGCCTGATGGCTGAGCCTCTTGCAAAAAGCCACAAGAAGTGCAGTCACAGAAATGCACGAAAAAGCACAAAAAAGGAAACGAGAAAGCGCTCGTTGCGGGCCGGGAGGCCCGCGCTCCTC
>JAOZPW010000376.1 GCA_029932545.1 Thermoanaerobaculales bacterium
CATGTGCTTGGGGTTTGCGCTTCTGGAGGAAACCTGACTTATGGGTAAAGGGCAGGGCTAGGCGTACCTGTTTGTCTACCGAGGATTATTGGGCAATTTCTTCGTGCCCTTCATGGTTCAAATGTGTCTTCGTGCCGCCCAGGGTCACCGTGCTGATTCGGAGACCCACGCTCCCGTCCTGCTTCCCAGCCTCCAAGCGTTCCCGCCTCCAAGCGTCCATTTCCAGTATGATGCCCCTTCGCGGGAGCTTCCAACCCAGCGGAGCCGGATCAAAAAGGAAACCGATCGGCCCGCCGGGAGCTGTTAGCAGTTAGCTCTTAGCGATAAGCTCAGGAAAGACGATCTGAGAGCCCTGAAGTTGTCCTGCTGACAGCTAACGGCTAATAGCTAACAGCTTCTTGCTACCTTGCGTAGAGAATATGGGGGAAGAAACAATGGTACACGTCACATCCGAAATCGGCAGGTTGCGCAGGGTTCTGGTTCACGAGCCGGGGCCGGAGGTTGATCGCATGGTGCCTCCGATGATGGAGGAGTTGCTCTTTGACGACATCCTCTTTGGCGAACGGGCCAGGGAGGAGCACGGACGCTTCAGGCGTCTGTTGCAACTGCTGGGCGTCGAGGTGGTTGAGGCCCGAACCCTTCTTGAGCAGGCACTTCAGAATCCCGAAGCCCGCACCTGGCTGTGGAAGATGCTCAAGCCTGAGTTTCCCTTGGATCTCAGGGGCATTCCCAACGAGATCGATCCATCAGAAGCCGTCACGGTAGTTGTTGAGGGTCTTCTCCAAAAGGAAGAACAACAAGGCGTCGAAGTCAAGGATCTCTTTCGAATCGCCCCACTGCCAAACTGGTGTTTCCAGCGAGATCCCCAGATCGTGCTCGGCGATGGTGTCATCTTCGGGGCGATGGCAACGCCGGCCCGTTGGCGTGAGGGCATGCTGGCCCGTTGCATTTTTCGCTTTCACCCAAATTTTGCGGACACCACGACGCTGGCCGATCCCCTGCGACCCGAGTGTGACAGGACCCATTATCTGGGCCTTCATCGACCACGGCTCGAAGGCGGCGACGTCTTGGTTCTCTCCCCCGATGTGGTTGCGGTCGGCATCTCCGAACGGTCCAATAGTCAGGCGATTGACGTCCTGAGCCAGGCCCTCAGCCGAGTCGAGGGTGGCCCCCGCTACTTGATGGCGGTAGATCTTCCGAATCGTCGGGCCTATATGCACCTGGACACGGTCTTCACGCCGGCCGACCACAATGCCGCCCTGGTCTACCCGCCGGTGATCACCGGCTCAGGACCGGAGGCCGCCAGGACCTACGAGATCGATCTGCACGCCGCTTCGCCGGAACCTGTCGAACGGGGCGCCCTGCTGCCCGCCCTGGCAGCCCGGGGAGTCGATCTTGAACCGATCGCCTGCGGCGGAGCAAGTCCTCTGGCCCAGCAACGGGAACAGTGGACCGACGGAGCCAACACTCTGGCCCTGGCGCCCGGCGTCATCACGCTGTATGACCGCAACGTGGCAACGGCCGAGGAACTGAGCCGACATGGGTTCCGAATCATCAACGCCAAGGACGTGCTGCTGGGCCGGCAGGAGGTCTCGCTCGATGAGCCCGGACGGGCCTGCCTGTTGCTGGAGAGCCACGAGATCTCCCGAGCCCGCGGTGGCCCACACTGCCTGAGTCATCCCCTCGTCAGGGATGACAGCTAGGAGGCCAGGACGCTGGGAGGCTACCGTTCCCGCTTCCACGTTTCCATCAGTTCCAAATCTTCCTCAGCTCGTTCACCTTCGGCGATGAAGACTGCCCGTGATTGTTCAACGAGACCCATCGCGCGAGGCCTGTCGGCACCGGCGGCCCACAGGGCCTTGGCCAGGCTGAATCGGGTTTGGGCCAGCACCAGCGGGTCGGTTGTCACGCCTTCGCGGATCCGGACTGCGGTCTCCAACGGCTCGAGCGCCTGCTGTGGTCTGTCCATCAGAAGCAGAATGACCCCTTCGGCGTTGGCGGCATAGGCGTACAACGGGTGGTCTGAGCCGAACGCCTCTTTGAGGATTCTCTCGGCGGCCCTGGCCTGTTCGAGGGCCAGATCCCATTGTTCGAGCTTGCGGTAGATGCTGACCCGGTTGAGGTGGACATAGGCCGTCTGGGGGTGATCGGCACCCCACGTCTCCCGAATAATGGCAAGAGCCCGTTCGTGGGTCTCGAGGGCCTCGGACATTCGGCCCAGGCCTTCCTGGGCGTAGGCGATATTGTTCAGCGTCACCGCGAGATTGGGGTGTCCCAGTCCGTAGACTGCCTCGTTGATATCCAGCGCTCGGGCCAATACCACCAACGCTTCGTCGTTGCGCCCCAAATTGGACAGGGTCGAACCCAGACTGGTCAACGTCGGCGCCAGTCGGGGGTGGTTCGGACCGAGGTACCGCTCCCGGAGGGCGGCCGCCACCTGGTAGTGCTCCAGTGCCTCGGCGTAGGACCCCACCGAGAACAGCGCGTCGGCCAACTGATTTTCGGCAAAGGCCGCACCGAGGCTCTCGGCGCCGTCAGCTGCAACCACCGCTCTGTAGGCCCTTTCCTCGAGATCCAAGGCATCGTCATACCGTCCCTCGGCCCCCAAGATCGCAGCTCGGCTGTAGAGGATTTCCGCCATGAGGGCGCCGTCGTCCGAAACCCTGTACAACCCAGCCTCGGCCAACTGGGACCAGAAGTCTGCCCGATCAAACTGCTGGAGCATCACGCCCTGAACCCAGACCAACTCGTTGAGAATTGCCACCGCCAATCGGTCGGCCCTTCCCTTTTCGGCAGCCACCAGGCCACGACGAAGGCTGGCGAGGGCTTCGTCTGCCTGCCCCATTTCGATTTCGAGATCCCCCTGCAACTGCATCGCCTGGGCAACCAGCGGCGCATAGCCGATGTTCTGAGCCGTCGCTGCGGCCCGCGCCCCTCGGACCAGCGCCTCCTCGAATTGTCCGGTCACCTTGAGGGCCTGGACTTCGGCCAGATCGGCCCGGACTGCCTCGATAGCGGCAACCGTCTCCGAGTCTGAAGGCAGGGCCTCGAGATTCAACATCTCGGCGCCATGGGTGCAGGGTTTCGAGGCCGGCAGATTCCGCACCGAATCTACAGCCCTCTCCACGAGGTCCTCGTCTGCAGTCTGCAGCAAAACAAGAAGCCG
>JAOZPW010000377.1 GCA_029932545.1 Thermoanaerobaculales bacterium
CGAATACGACCTCGAACCTCACCCCGGCCCGGACGGGGAAATTATCTACACGTCTGATCTGGTCCGTCGGCGCGAGGTAGGCGAATGGGACGCCGGATGGATCGGGTCCGTGGAATGGAAACACAGCAACAATCACGGGCAACTCCAGGCCGGATTGTCCGTTCGGTTCCACAGCAGCCGCCATGAAGGCACAACGATTTGGGCCCAAAACTATCCCCCGGATACGCCCCCGGACCACCCCTACTACGACTACCGATTGCACAAGCAGACCTACCAGCCCTTCGTTCAAGAAGAATGGAAGATCTCCGAACAGTGGTTGCTTTTCGGAGGCATGACCTGGACCTCTCATCGCTACCACATATACGACGATCAGCTGAAGGACATGGATTTCGTCGAGACTTTTGACTACCTGCTGCCTCGTCTGGGCGCAACCTTCAACCCCGCCCCGAACTGGAGCGTCTACGCCAACGTTTCCCGCGGAGGCCGTGAACCGGCATTCCGAGACATCTACGATCCGCAGGATTACTGGTTCGGCAGTCAACCCCACGAACTCGACCCTGAGCAGTTGACCGATTTTGAATTGGGCGTGCAACATCAATGGCCTTCCGGCTATGCACGCTTCAACGTGTACCTTCTTGACTTCGACAATGCGATTGTTTGGGCCGGTGGATTGGACAGTGACGGTCTGCCGATCACGGCCAACGGAGCCAGGACGACCCACAAGGGCGCTGAGCTGGAACTGGGTTGGACCCCGAGACCTCGATTCGGCGCTCGGTTGACGGGTGCCTATACCAACGCCACCTTTGATGAATTTGAGGAATTCGGATGGGACGGCACGGCACAGGACCACGCGGGGAACCGAATCGCCGGGACCCCGGATTGGTTGGCCTCCCTGGAGCTGACCGGCGGTTGGGGTCCGGTGGATGTGGTTGCCTCCGTCCGATACGCCGGGAAATTCTACCTGGACAATACCGAGGACCTCCGCAAATACCCTGAACTCAAGGACGACCCCGACTCCATTCATAGAGTCAATGAGGCATTCACCACAGTTGACCTCGGAGCCAAAATCAACGCTGGTCAGAGTCTGGCCTCCTTGATCGGCGCCAAGAGTATCGTCGTTGATTTCCGCATCAACAATGTCTTTGACAACCTCTACACCACCTTCGGCTATGTTTGGGGCCCGGAACCCACCTGGATTCCGGCTGCAACCAGGAGCGTCTACGGAGGGATGACGGTTGATTGGTGAAGAAGCTCTCAGCTCTCAGCTCTCAGCTATCAGTCGGGGACATGCACCGGCTACTTGGAGAAGATCTGCGAGGGGTGGATTCAGGGAAAATCGTGCAAACCCTTAGACCGGCACGGTTGCGGAACCGAGAGCTGATAGCTGATAGCTGACAGCACCCGGAGGATCCGTTCCGGATTCGCCGGGTTTGCTATCCTTCCCCTGAGCCATGGAAACCACCGCATGATTCAACCGATTCTCACCGTTATCCTGCTGACCAGCATCATGATCCTAAGCCGGATCTTCTACCGGCATGAGGGTGAATGGTTGGGCGACATCCCAGCCAAAGACTGGGGAAAACTGCGAGTACTGGTCATCCTCAACCACACCAGCCTATTCGAACCCCTGCTTGCCGGCTTCGGCGATTGGCGCCTCTTCTGGATTTTTGCTCGTCACGGAGTCCTTCCGGTGGCCGAAAAAACCATGAAGCGCCGGATCGGCATACTCTTCGGGTTTTTGGTGAAGCATCCAGTCGTCATCACCCGGCAACGTGACCACACATGGAAGAGCGTGCTCAATAAAATTGATGACCGTTCGTTGGTGATTATTCTCCCGGAAGGACGAATGAAACGGGCGGACGGCCTCGATAACACCGGGCGGCCGATGACGATGCGTGGGGGGATTGCCGACATTCTGGGGCCGCTGGACAGTGGCAGGATGTTGATCGTGTATTCCGGAGGCCTCCATCACATCCAGATCCCGGGACAAAGCCGCTGGCCAAAACTGTTCAAGACCGTTCGAGCCCGGCTCGAACTGATGGAAATTAAGGACTACAAAGCCAGTGTCATGGCGGCATCCGAGGGGTTCGATTTCCAGAAGGCACTGATCAAAGACCTGACCGCCCGCCGAGATCAATACTGCCCCGACCTCGAAGATCCGTCGTTGAAAACCGTTAGATAAAAAGGTGCGGCCGAGACGGCCGCACCTACAATCATTCTTGTTGGTCTTTCGCGAAGCGAATTCAGTAATAACCTCCGAGAGGTACTCGAGGAAATTATTACTTCACGTAGCCCTGCTCCTCGAGATAAGCGACGACCTGCGCGGCACTCTGTTCAACGGACTCATCGTCGGTATTGAGCACGATTTCCGCCTTCTCCGGCGCTTCATAGGGCGCCGAAATGCCTGTGAATTCGGGAATGATGCCCGCACGGGCCTTCTTGTAGAGGCCCTTCGTATCGCGTGCTTCACAGATGGCCAACGGCGCGTCGACGAAGACCTCGACAAAATCACAATCACCCTGAATCTTACGATTGCGGTCACGGTCCTCACGGTAGGGTGAGATGAACGCAGTCAGGTTGATCATCCCCGCCTCGGTGAAGAGCTTGGCCACTTCGCCGATCCGGCGGATGTTCTCGTTGCGGTCTTCGGGCGAGAAACCCAAGTCACTGTTGAGACCGTGTCGGACGTTGTCGCCGTCGAGAACGGTGCAGGCAACACCGCGTTCGGTCAAAACCCGGTCGACCTCAATGGCCACGGTGCTCTTCCCGGAACCGGACAGACCGGTGAACCACAGGGTCACACCTTTTTGACCAAGCATATTCTCCCGATCCTGGCGGGTAACATGGGTCGTGATCTTTGTAATGTTTTTGCTCTTGGGTTGTTGGCTCATCGTTCCTCCGGCTCGTAGCGCTGTTGCGCGTTCTAGCGCCGGAGTATACACAGATTCGAGGGAGAATGTAGGTGTTTTTGTGCGTTATTATGCGTTATTTGGCCGCATCGGGGTCAAATGAGCTGAAACTGGAAACTGGACTCCATTTTTCAACAGTATCGACAAGTTCTATGAGGTCACCTCTTTCCCCAGAGATGACTCTCTCCTTCATAATTTCAAACGGTAGAGTATGGATGGTCAATCAAGCATCCAGTTTCCAGTATCTTTCCCGGACG
>JAOZPW010000378.1 GCA_029932545.1 Thermoanaerobaculales bacterium
AGCCCCAGTTCGCCGACGCGGCCCCTGATCCTGAAGCCGACGAGCACCCCAAAATCGAAGAGCGTCCTCTCCGACGGGGGTGCGGGGTGCGCCCTCTCTTCACCAGGCAGAACTCCCAACCGAGCCGCCGTTGCGAAGAAGGGCGACACCGGGCAACCCACGGCGGTCGCTTTGGCGATCGAGTCTCGGCCAACGCCGTAGGCCGCCGAGGTCATTTCCTGGAGGGGCGGTTGTCTCCCAAGCTCTGAAATGTCGCCCCTCCGGGAAATGCACCGAGCGGGAGCGAACGGTAGTCCGTTGGTCACCGGAAATCTCAATGCGCTCCCGAAGGCCGGGGTTGGCGAACAGGTTCCGTAGACCGCGACCGAAACCGCGTCCGCGTCCGCCTCCGGGTCCGAGGCCACGCCTGGTCTTGACCCTACCCCCAGACTGAAGTATCTCCCGAGAAGAAACCATCGGCGAAGATGGGCTCGGTCAGGGCATCGGTGTCGGTGGCGGTGTTGTCCGCCGGGTTGCGCTCGGTGACGCCGGCAGGTTCGGTAATGGTGGCTGTTTAGCTGATCCCCGACAGCTCCTATACAATCCCCGCCGGGCGGAGGTGCCCATGACGACATTGAATACCCCGCAGGCCATTCGGTCTGCGCTTGACGACATTCTCCCGGGAGTCCAGAAACCAACGCGCTACCTGGGTCTCGAACGCAATCTCACTCGAAAAGACTGGGGCGAGACGCCGGTGCGGCTTGTGCTGGCGTTTCCGGATGCCTACGAGATCGGCATGTCCCACCAGGGCACCCGCATTCTCTATCATATTGGCAACCGCCGACCGGACACTCTGGCCGAGCGATGTTTTGCGCCCTGGCCCGACATGGCCGATGCGATGCGGGCCGCCGAGATCCCGCTTTACAGCCTGGAGTCCTACCGGCCTATCGCCGAATTCGACATCGTCGGTATCACCCTCCAGACGGAGCTCAACTACATCAACATCCCCCACCTGCTGGACCTGGCCGGCATCCCGCAGTGGGCCAAAGACCGGGTCGACGGCGACCCGATCATTCTCGGCGGGGGCCCCTGCACGGCCAATCCGGAGCCGGTCGCTGACTTCTTCGACGCCTTTTGGATCGGGGACGGGGAGGCAGGCCTCGACCCGATTCTCGACGTCGTACGCGACGCCAAGACTCAAGGTCGGCCGCGAGCCGAAATTCTCCGCGGTCTCGCCGCTCTGCCCGGCATCTACGTGCCGGCGCTCTACAGCTGGACCGAGGGCACATCACCGGCAGATGCCCGTTGGGAAACTCTGGCCCCCGAAGCCCCATTTCCTGTCAAACGAATCTGGGTAGACGAACTGGACCCGGCGGACTTGCCGGAGACGACGATCGTGCCCTTTGCCGAAGTCGTCCAGGACCGGATCGGGCTGGAGATCATGCGCGGCTGCACCCAGAGCTGCCGCTTCTGTCAGGCGGGCTACTGGTACCGCCCGGTCCGCGAACACGACCCCGCCACCGTTGCCGACCAAATCGAACGCCAGGTCGCCGAGACCGGGTTTGAAGAAGTCGGACTGCTGTCCCTTTCATCCGCTGACTATTCCCAGGTTGAGCCGCTGGTCACCGACCTGGCCAATCGCCTTGCTGACAAGCGGGTCTCCGTCTCCCTGCCCAGTCTTCGGGCGGACTCATTCTCCGTCGACCTGGCCGACGCGGTCTCCAAGGTCCGTAAGTCCGGCTTCACCTTCGCTCCGGAGACCGGCTCGGACCGCCTTCGCCGGGTCATCAACAAGACCTTTACCAACGAAGAGATGCTGAAGGCAGCAGAGGCGGCCTTTTCCAAGGGCTGGAATTTAATCAAGGTCTACGCGATGATCGGCCTGCCCACCGAGACCGACGAGGATCTGGATGAACTGGTCACGCTGGCCGCTGAACTGGTAGAGAGGGGCCGGAAGGCCCGGGGGCGGTCGGTTCAGGTCAAGGTCTCCGTCGGGTGTTTTGTGCCCAAGCCGTGCACGCCATTTCAGTGGCAGCCGTTTGTGGAACCCCAGGAACTGATGCGTCGCATTTATCGACTCAAGGACGGATTCAGGGCAATCCGCGGCACCAAGCTGAGCTGGAACTCACCCGAGGAAGCCGCCCACGAGGCGATGCTGGCCCGGGGCAGCCGGCGCCTGGGCGCGGTGATCCACCGGGCCTGGGAACTGGGCGGCCTGTTCGACGGTTGGGGCGAGTTGACGAGACCAGAGGCATGGGCCGAGGCGATGGCCGATCACGGCATCGATCTCGACCACGAACTGCGGGAACGTGATCTCTCCGAGCCCCTCCCGTGGGACATCATCGATCCCGGAATTCGAAAGAACTTCCTCAAGGCAGAGTGGCGGAGAGCCCTCAGAGAGAAAGCCACCACCGACTGCAAGTGGGGCGACTGCGTGCAATGCGGCATTCCCGGAAACGGGGAGGACATCAAACTGGCCCTGCCGACCCTGGGATCACCCAAGCAAACACATACGACCCAGACGGATGCCGCCGCCAAGACCCTGCCGAAGGCCCCCCAACCCCGAATGATGAGAAGTCAGAGCCCCGTCCACCGCAAAGTCCGCTTCATTTTCTCCAAGACCGGCGCCTCTCGTTTTCTCTCTCACCGCCAAACGATGGACGCCATCGAAAGGTCACTTCGAGGGGCCGCAATCCCCATTCGCTACACTCAAGGGTTCAACCCTCACATCAAGGTTTCTATGGGACCGGCCCTCAGCCTGGGTCACGAGGCCCTGGCGGAGATCTTCGACATCGACTGCACCGCGCCCATCCGAAAGACCCATATTTCAAAAATCAACGCAATCCTGCCCGAGGGCCTTCAGATTCAAGCGTTCGATGAGCTGATCTCCGGCGCACCGTCAATGGGCAAACTCCTGTCCCGCGCCAAGTATTCAATCGAGCCTTCGCCCGACCGAAGTTGGCCTGGCGACACCTCCGCATTGCACGAGAATCTCCAGGCCGGCATCTCCAAGTGGGAGAAGGCTACGGACGGTTCCATCCAGCTGGAGGTCAACATCCGCGAAGATGACGGCCCAACGGCCTCGCTTCGAAAGATCTTTGCCGACCTTGAGGTGCCCGAAGACGAGCAGCGCCGCCTGAGAGTGGTTCGGGAGGCGCTCGTTCTGCGGCCTCGCAAACC
>JAOZPW010000379.1 GCA_029932545.1 Thermoanaerobaculales bacterium
CTGGCGGTCGATCGTCGTCAGGGCATCTTGGCAGACGTCCCTGTTGGCCGTGGCGGTGACCTTTGGTTTTACTTGTGGGCGAGTTGGCGTAGAATCAGGTGTGGCTGTTCATCTTTCCAATGTGCCAGTTTTCTGTCGTTGAGTGGAGAATGGGGAGAATTGCGATAGTAATGGATAATCTGCAGCAAGGAGAACTTCATGTCGTGTTTTAAACAGCGGAGCGTTCTGGTGGTTTCATTGGTGGTCTTGGGTCTAGTGCTCGCGGCGGCGTCGCCGGTCGAGGCACAGAGCAAATACGGACCCCTCTTCGACAAGTTCAACTTCAGAGTCGGGGGAAGCTGGGTCGCGATGTCGACCGAGATCCGACTGGACTCCGAAGCTCTCGGCAAGGGCACAGCTCTTAATTTCGAGGACGACCTCAACCTGGGGGCCGACCAGACGATTCCGACCTTGGCCTTCGAGTGGCAGATCGCCCGCAAGCACAAGCTGGGTGTGCGCTGGCAGGACATCACCCGCGCCTCGTCGGCGCAGGCGCTGACAGAAATTCAGTGGGGCGACGAGATTATACCCATCGATGCCAACATCGCTCTCGGCTTCGACATTACCCAGACTTTTCTCGACTACACCTACTATCCGTGGGTCAAGGATCGCTGGGCAGCCGGCTTCGGCATCGGTCTTCGGGTGATGGATTTCTCGGCGACGCTGGCCTGGAGTGAAGAGAACATCGGTGAGGAGCGCACGTCCGATGCCGGGGGAACGGGCCCCTTGCCCTACCTCTATTTCGAATACCGGCGAATGTTCTCCGATAACTGGCGGTTCATCACCGGCTATGGCTGGCTCTACATCGAGCTCGACGACATCAAGGGTGGCCAGTGGATCGGACGGGTCGGTATCGAGTATTTGCTGGGCGATCATTGGGCCTTCGGCGGAACTGTCAACGCAGCAAGAATCGATGTTGATTGGAAGGGCATCGATAACCCCGATAGCGAGGCCCTTCTTGCTGCCGCCCTGGATATGGATATTGGCGACGTTACTCTCTTCGCGCGGGTCCGTTTTTAGCGACTTATCCCCAAGGAGCTTCGAAAATTCTAACCAGAAACGGGGGATAAGTTGCTGTCAGCTGTCGGCTATCAGCTGTCAGCTTTGCGCTTGCTGTGGCGTCGGTAATCACTGCTCCGCAGGGAGGATGCCCCCGTCAACCCGATCAGAACTTATCGAACACGGTGTCCTGCTGAAATCTGATAGCTGATAGCTACCCGGCGGGCCAGCCTGTCGCCTTTTGGTTCCGGCTTCGCCGGGTTGGCGACTTATCCTCGAACTGCTTCGAAAAAGCGAGGCAATCCTTAGGATAAGTCGCGCTTTCAGCTGAGGCGCTTGCAAAAATCGCGACATCAGGGCTTATTGTGGCGCAGGCATCTTGCCTGCGATTTCCATCGCAACTACAACTTATTGAAAAATCACAACTTTACGCAGGCTGGAAGCCTGCTACCACAAAGATTCCTCTTTTCAATTGTGGTTTTTCTGGATTTTTGCAAGAGGCAGAGCTGACAACTCTGTATTGACGGAGCTGACCAGCATCCGTGATACTTTTGCATATCATGCGGCGTATTTTGATCCTCCTATTTTCTCTCGCTTGGGCGTTGCCGGCTCTCGCCGGGCAGAAGGTGTCGTTGATCGTGGCGGTCGACAGCAGCCGTTCCCTCAGATCATCGGATATTGAGGCGGTTCATGACGCACTGTCCCGCGGCCTCGAGAGTGTGTCGCCGAACCTGCCCGTCGGCCTGGTGATCTTCGATGATACCGCTCGGTGGCTTGTCGAACCGACCCCCGACCGGGATGTTGTACTCCAGGCCCTGAAGGTGGTTGAGCCCAGCGGAACTACGACCGTTCTGTACGACGGAATATTCCTGGCAGCCCAGGGCATGCCCGGTGGTGGCGCCTTGCTGGTCGTCAGCGACGGCAAGGACGAGAATTCGGCAGTAACGGTCTCCGATATCGAGGGGCTGTGTGCCACGCAGGATGTCCGGCTCATAACAGCTGGGGTTGGTCGCACCATCGATGACAAGGCCTTGAGGCGTTTGGCACTATTGACCCGTGGCGTCTTTCTTGGTGGCTCGGTCGAGAACATTTCCTCAGGTCTTCCCGGCGCCGTCGAGAAGATGATGGCATCGTTGGAGCCGGGTCCAGATTCTGCTGAAGTTCATGAAGAGCAGATTGTGGCGCCTCAACCTCTTCCGGCCGAGGGAAAACGGGTTGAGATCGAGGTTGAAGAGACCGCCCGCACGAGGTCGTGGACAGGGATCTGGTTCCTCGTGGCCGCAGGCGCTTTTTTTCTCATCGGTGTCGGTTGTGTGTGGTGGTTTCTCAATCGTCGTGGACCTGGCAGGTGTAAGGAGTGCGGGGCGGAGCAGCCCGACGATGGCGGCGAGTGTCCGGCGTGCCAGATCGAGGCGATCCGCATCTCGGCGGAAAATCGAGAGGTGGCCGACGAGGAGGCTACCCGGGTGCCGGATCTGGGTGTTGGGGCGATGGCCTTCGAGACACGACCGGATGACATCGACCGTACCGTAACCTTGGGCGAGATCGCTCTCTTGACGGTCCATGAGGACGGTCGGGAGGCCCGGGAATACACCCTGCCGAGGGACCGGATCTTTGCCGTCGGTCGAGCGCCGAAGGTCAATACCCTTCAGGTCCGGGATCAGACGGTCAGTGCCCAGCACTTCAAGATTGTCTACAAGGATTTTCGCTACTACGTTGTCGACCTCTGGACGACCAACGGCACCTCGGTCAACCACGAATGCGTTCGGGTCCACCCGTTGTCGCCCGGTGATGTAATCCGTGCCGGTCTGTCGGAGTTCGTTTTCTCGTCCCAGGGCGGGCTGCAGCCGAAGGACGGCGCCAAAGGATCCTGAAGAACAGAGCCTCTTACAAAAAGAACGAAACAAGGGGGCCAGCGCTCCGTTTACGGTGCCCCAGGTTTCGCGGTGGGAGCGCGGGGCTCCTGCCCCGCATTGTGACGTGCGGATAATTCAAGCAGCTGCGCTGGTGGCTTCCTGACGGCTGATCAGGTTTTGACCGTGGCCAGAGTCTCAACCAGCCGGGTGGCCGCAGCCATGTCGCCGGCCATGTAACGGTCGTCTTCGAGGTGTGGCACTTCC
>JAOZPW010000380.1 GCA_029932545.1 Thermoanaerobaculales bacterium
TGCCCCCGGAAAACATGATCGGTTTGAGCCACTCACGCCGGCTGCCGTCAGGCAGACGGGCGCCGAACGAGCGCGTGAATCCGGTGATCAGCGGCTCGCCGAATTTATTGCCGTAGTCGGAGGCGCCGTTGGATGCCTGGACCTCGATGTCCAGGGGTGAGGCCAAGGTATCGGGATAGAGGAAGGTCCCGTCCTCCCACGGGAGTGAGTAACCGGGGATGTGGAGATTGCCGACGCAGTAAGCTGCGGTCCCGGCGATGATCAACGATGCCCTGCCGGTTGCGTGGCCGTCTCGAATTCTGCCTCCGGTACCGGTTTCTGCCCCGGGAAAGGGTGCGATGCCGGAAGGGAAGTTGTGGGTCTCCGCCGTCAGGGTCAGATCGAGGTTGAGTACGGCTGAGGTCATCGGGCCGGGCACTCCGGGTTCGGAGGGGATCAAGGTTGGAAGTTGATGTCCTCGAATGGAACTTGAGTTGTCTCTGAACGCTATGACCGAGTTATTGGGGTTGGCCTGGAGAGGTTCTCGCACCATCGCCATCAAATGGCGGGGTTGCTCGATACCGTCGATGAGCAACCGGCCTCCGAAAAACCAGTGGCGGGAGTGCTCGGAGTTGGATTGCGCTACGTCGAAGCACTCGACTGTCGTCGGGTTACGCCCGATCTTTTCTCTGAAAAGCCTGGTATAGAAATCCAGGTCCCAGTCGTCGAAGGCCAGACCCATTGCCTCGTTGAGTTCTGAGAGGGCAGCTCTTCCCCTCTCCAATACGGGAACGGTTTGAACGGGGGCCGGTTCGGCGCCGTGTTCAAAGGATTGCAGTGGGATCTCGTAAGGGCGTTCGGTCATCCGATCGTGGACCAGTGTTAGAAATACCTGTTGTTGTTCGAGGTTCAGGGGGGTCGGGGAAATAAGCTGGAATCGACGTGATCTTTCGATCCGCATGACCGAGTCCAAACCGCAGGCGTGACATACCGAAACCGCGTTGGTCGACCAGGCCGTCGAGAAACTGAGACGTGGGCCCACCTCGAATATCTGCCCTTCGTTTGGGTGAAGGAATGAATGGCGACCAAAGTTCTCCGGTTGAAATGTCTCCGCCAGCAGCCATCGCAAAGTGTCGGGTTCGTTCTCGAGTCGGCCTTCCCTGAACTGGACGTTAAAACAGAATTCCGTACGCATATCTTGAACATCGGGCGAGACGCGGGTTGCGACCGTGTTCGCCAGCGCCCTGCGCCAGGATTCGGGGAGTGCGGGAGAACGGAAGAAGTGCTCGACAATCATAGGGGGTTTGTATCAGGTCGGAACGGGATGTGCTACAAAAATCCTATTTATTGGCCGGGCATTGGTGTAGAATTATGTTTATGGAAAAGACGATCCGCAACGTCCTTGTTGTTGGTGTTGAGCCGGATTTTCACCGGCGATTCGAACCATTGCTGAAACGACGGCATTTCGACGTTGACAGGGTGACCGAAGCGGGCTGCGCGTTGGCACTGGTTCAGGCAGTGGCGATCGATGTCTTGGTGTTGAGGTACCCGCTGGGGAACCCGTCCGTAGAAAGTCTGCTGCAGAGCATCCGGTCGGCTGAGAGCCCCTGCAAACGGTCGGCCGTTCTGGTGTTGGCGTCACCAGTTGATCTTAAAAAGGCAAGAAAACTTGCGGATGGGTATAAGACCCAGGTTCTCTCGGCCGAAGCGGATTATGAGGCCCTTCAGGAGACGATTGCACTTCTGCTTCGGGCGGCGCCTCGGTTGTCGGTGAGGATCACGATTCGCCTGGAGGCCTTACTCGGCAGCGATTCGACGATGGTGCTGACCCAGACGGAAAATGTCTCCCTCGGGGGCATGCTGGTTCGTGTTCGCAAGCCCCAACCGGTCGATGCGAGGCTCCGGTTCGAGTTGTTGTTGCCGGAAGATACGATCCCGATCAAAGGCACCGGTGAGGTCGTTCGCCACACCAGGGACTGGCGGGGCGATGTTTCCGGCGTGGGCATTAAATATGCCGTCTTCGAGAATGGCGGAGATCTGCGGCTCAAGGAATTCCTGCAGGAGGTTGCGCCGGAAAGCATCGCCCAGTAGAGTCCACCCTGGAGGCTTCTATGACGACCTATCGTGATGCTGGCGTGGACATCGACGCCCAGGATAAGGCTCTTGCACAGATCAAGAAGATGGTCCGCAGCACATACAACGATGGGGTGCTTTCCGACCAGGGCGCCTTTGGTGGGATGTTCAGAGTTCCCGGCGGTGTGAAGGATCCGGTGCTGGTTGCGTCGGCCGACGGCGTCGGGACCAAACTCAAGATTGCCTTTCTCTCCGGGCGTCACACCACGGTTGGGCAGGATCTTGTCAATCACTGCATCAACGACATCCTGGTCCAGGGCGCCCGGCCACTGTTCTTCTTGGATTACATGGCGACCGGAGTCCTCGATCCTGATGTAGCGGCCGATGTCATAGGGGGCGTTGCGACTGCGTGCAAGGAGCACGGCGTTGCGCTCTTGGGGGGCGAGACCGCCGAGATGCCCGGGTTTTACGCCGATGGGGAATATGATATGGCCGGCTTCATCGTCGGCATCGTCGATGGAAGTTGTATTTTGGATTCCTCGGCCGTACGTGAGGGTGACCTTCTGGTGGGCCTGCCCTCCGATGGATTGCATACAAACGGTTATTCTCTGGCCCGGAAGATCTTCTTCGACGTCATGGGTCTCAGGTGGGACGATGCGGTTGACGGTCTTGAGGGTTCGGTGGCCGAAGAACTGCTCAAGGTCCATCAGTGCTACCTCGGTCCTGTGTGGCCGCTTGTGGAGAAAGGGAGGGTCGGCGCCCTGGCTCACATCACGGGCGGCGGTTTGACCGACAACGTGCCAAGGGTCCTTCCCGATGGGTTGAAGGCGGTGATCAAGGTTGGCGCATGGGATATCCCGCCGGTGTTTCGGGTTCTCAGTGCCCGGGGTCAGGTGCCGGCAGATGATATGTGGCGGACCTTCAACATGGGCGTAGGCATGGTTTTGATTGTCAGTCCCGGGGAACTCGAGGGCGTTTTGGAACACCTCCGAGGTACGGACTGCCCAGGCTTCGTCATGGGGCGAATTGACAAGGGCGAGCGCGGTGTGGAGTACGACCATCCGCCGGAGGGGTTCCCGACGGGGTTGTAGAGGTCCCTGGGTCA
>JAOZPW010000381.1 GCA_029932545.1 Thermoanaerobaculales bacterium
GCCGAAAACTCTGTCAGTCGAAGCCCGGCTCTTCGAGCCATCCGGGGAAATCCGCGACGTCGATTCGATAGCCGTTGGGCGCCTTCTCGTCCTCGACCACTCTCAGGTTGGTGAAACTCTTCAGGCCGGCAACAAAACGAGGGAAGGGCAGCTCTTGGGGCGGTGTCTCGCTCAAGTCTGGAACTTCCCAGATCCGAATCGTGCCGTCGTCCCAACCTGCCGATGCAATGCGCTTGCCGTCGTCCGACACCGCCACCCGAAACACCGGTCCCTCGTGGCCGAGCAACAAGTGCGCCGCGCCACCATCGACCGCAACGACCCGCACCACGCCCTGCATATCGCCGGTGACCGCAAAGGAACCGGCGGGATCGAAGGCTCCTGTCAGCACGCCTTCTGTCGACAGCGCCGGGATGGATATGGAGGTGTTTCGGTCGAAATCGACGATTTTCACCTCGCCCGCGGGTGTTACCACCAACGCCAGGCGACCGTCGCGACTGAGCACGGCGTCGGCAACCTCGTTCAGGATGACCGTGTTGGTCGCGGTTGACAGATCCCACAGACGTGCGACACCACCCCCAACTGCAAGCAACTGGTCCGTCGCTGTGAAATCGAGCCGGACCTTGCGGTGGTCGCCGTCGTCAAGCACCGTCCGATGACCGGATTTCAGGTCCCAGACGTGAACCTTCCTGCCCTCTTCTGAATTCCCAAAGCCACTGCCGGCGACATGCCGCCCACTTGGATCGACGGCCGTTACAAAGACCTGATCCGGAAGCCCCTCAAGCAGGGTAGTCTCGCCATTGTTGACGGTCACAACGAGGGTACGTCCTTGGTTCCCACCACAAACGACTGTGGAACTGTCGGCCGTCCACCTGGGCTCGTAAAGTATCTGGATCCTTTCATGGCGGACGATCAGGACCGACGGCCCCACCTCGGCCGAGAGCGGCCACAACCGCAGCAGACCGTCGTCACCGGAGGAGGCGAGCCAGCGACCGTCAGGGCTGAACGCGATGCCAAAAATTCGGCCTTCATGACTGTGCAGGACGTCAGGGTAGGTTTGGCCGGGGGTCCACAGCATCGCGCCCTGACTCTCGGCAGTCGCCAACCAGGCATTCGTGGGATGGTAGGCAATGGCGTGGGATCTCGAGACCTCGTCGAGCACCAGAGGCTCGGCATTTGGAGGGCCGGTCAGGCCCCAGACCCGCGGCTTCATGACGTAGGACCCCAGCGCAATTCTCGATCCGCGACGATCGAACACAATCGGAGAGCGTGGAGGCACCTCCGGCGTAACTCCGACGATCCGCGCTGGAGTTCCCGGCCGATCGAGAGACCACAGGCGGAGGGTGCCCTCCTGATCGACCGCACCGAGCAGGTTACCGTCTGCAGAGAGGTCGGTGGATACCACTGCGGCCGGCAGCTCGCCAACCAACCTGGCGGGCGTGGTCCGATCATCAGCGAGGGAGACGATCTCGATCCGGCCGCCTTGGCTGACGGCCGCGATCTCGAGCTCGGCGTTGAAGGAGGTGCGGACTGTCGACCGGGCGACGCCGAGTTCTCGGAACGCGCCCGTGGCGACGTTCCACGAACGCAGTCGCATGTCGCTGTCGATGGAGCGGAAGGCTCCCGTCAGCATACTTTGCCAGTCGTTGGTGAGTGCAATCCTCACCGAATATCTGTCGCCACCGTTAAAGCTGCGAACGAAATCACCATCGGACAGTGACCACAGTCGGACAAGGGGATCCTCTTTGCCGGCCGTCACGAACCTGCCACCATCGGGTGAGAAGCGAATCGTTTGGGTCATCCCCTGCTGCGCTTCGATCGACAGCAACTGCGATCCCTTGTCCGACCAGATCTCCACCTTGCCGTTGCCGTATCCGATCGCAAGAAGACGACCGTCGGGGCTGAACTCGACCGCGTGTGCCTGCCCAGGCCCCGGAATTCTCGAGAGTGTCGGGCCCCGCTCCAGACATGTGATGGCGAACACCCGCACCTCCGGGCGGTCCTCCAGCTCCAAGCTGGCAATCGCATGGGCCAGCGCTGATGACCTATCAGGGGCGAGCTGGCCGAGGGTGAACAAGCGACTGGCCTCGGCGCGACGGGCCTGAGTCTCGGCGTCGGCCCTCGCCGCCACGGCGCTGCGCCACAGCCCTGCGAGCACCGCAGCCATCATCGCCAGGGAGACCAACCCGGCGCCAACGACCTGCCGGCGACGCCGGCGGCGACGCTGAGCCACTCTGCCGGATGCCGTAGCAAACTCCTCTTCGGCGGCCGCCAAGCCGCCCTCATATCGCTCTCGCCACAGGGTGAGTTCACGAAAGGACGACCCGGTCCAGAGACGATCCTCTGGCCGACCGTGCTCGACCCATCCTGAAGCCGCCTGCCGAAGCTCGTCTCGAAACTGGAGCGCGTCGGCGTCCTGAGTCTGCCAGCGAATCAATCGGGGCCAGGTTCGAAGGAGGGACTCGTGGATGATCTCCACCTGCCTCCTGGGTTCGGACCCTTCTCCGCGGACCTCATACGAGGTCAGGAGGCGGGCGTTAACGAGGGCCTTCAAAACGTCGTGAGCCGCCTCTTGTTGATGCTCGGCGAATACGGACAGCAGGTCGGGTACGTCCCTGACGGCTCGAGTGCCCTGGGCCGTCACCAGATTGCGGAAGAGTTCACGAACCAGCGCCCGTCGGTCGTCGCCGATAGCCTCCATGGTGGCTTCTGCATGGCGGGCGAGAGCCCCGCCGACACCACCGATCTCCAGGTAGGCTGCCCGGGTCAGCAACCCCTCCTCGCGGTCCCGCATCTCCCACAGGCGGGACATCGTAAAGGCCACCAGCGGTAGGGCGCCACGCTCGCCATCCACCTCTGACAACAGCTCGGAGAGCAAGTCTTCGTGCTCGATCTGGTAGCCGCAGAGTGCGGCCGGTTGCACCAGCGCTCGGCGGAGGGCCATTCCCAGTGGCGGCCCGAGGGGCGTGAGCTCGGAGAAAATCGGTTGCAGGGCTTCGAAACGTTGGCAGTGGAGCAGGAAGTCGTCGCGCATCGACAGTAATACATGCACGTCAGCTTCCAGAACCAGGCGCCCTAGAAGTTCAGCCATCTCTTCCTGGGTCGCCTCTGTGTTGAGGGTGAACAACTCCTCGAATTGGTCCACGACCAGGAGA
>JAOZPW010000382.1 GCA_029932545.1 Thermoanaerobaculales bacterium
CGGTAGAGTATGGATGGTCAATCAAGCATCCAGTTTCCAGTATCTTTCCCGGACGCTCCGCGGCCTTTAATTCTTGACCACGCATCAAAACCTCCGCTCCTCAATGAATCTGGGTTATTCATGCTATCCTGCGCGCTCGATTTTAAGGAGGCTGGTCCGTGGACCTCCAAACCCTGATCCTCAACCTGAGCCGCTACTGGGCCGACTGTGGCTGCATCGTTCAGCAACCCTATGACACCGAGGTGGGCGCCGGCACCATGCACCCCGAAACCTTTCTTCGGGTGTTGGGTCCCGAGCCCTACCGGGTCGCCTACGTGCAGCCCTCCCGGCGACCTGCCGATGCCCGTTACGGCGAGAACCCCTTTCGGCTGGGGCGTCACCTGCAGATGCAGGTCATCCTGAAACCTT
The DNA here is from genome assembly GCA_029932545.1 of Thermoanaerobaculales bacterium. Lineage (GTDB taxonomy): Bacteria > Acidobacteriota > Thermoanaerobaculia > Thermoanaerobaculales > Sulfomarinibacteraceae > DAOWGJ01. Next base: position 409 of record JAOZPW010000382.1, read on the forward strand.
CACCCGACGATATTCAGGGCCTCTACCTCAAGAGTCTCGAGGCAATGGGCATCGACCCATCTGTGCACGATATCCGCTTTGAGGAAGACAACTGGGAGTCCCCCACTCTCGGCGCCTGGGGCGTTGGTTGGCAGGTCTTGCTCGACGGCATGGAGATCACGCAGTTCACATATTTCCAGCAGGCAGGTGGCATCGATCTGGCGCCGATGACGGCAGAGCTGACCTACGGCCTCGAGCGGATCTCAATGTTCCTGCAGCGAAAGGACTCGATTTACGACATCGAGTGGGGCGGCGGCGTTTCCTACGGCCAGATTCGTCTGATGGACGAACGCGAGGCCTCGGCCTACGGATTCGAGGTGGCCGATGTCGATATGTTGCGCCGGCACTTCAAGGATTGGGAGGGCGAGGCCGTTCGGTGCCTCGAGCATGATCCGCCTCTTGTCCTGCCGGCCCTCGAAGCGACGTTGAAGACTTCGCACCTCTTTAATCTTCTGGACGCGCGCGGCGCGGTTTCAGTGACCGAACGCGTCGGCCTGATCGGCCGGGTTCGGGCCAACGCCCTCCAAGCGGCCAAGGCCTACACTGCCCAGCGTGAGTCGTTGGGTTGGCCGCTGGGCAATGCGCTCGAGGCCGGGACTCAAGAGAAGGGGGCGGTGTGATGGCCTCCTTCCTCCTGGAAATTTGCACCGAAGAGATTCCGGCCAACGCCCTTCCGGGGGCACGCCGTCAGCTGCGGGATTTGTTTGCCAAACATCTCGGTGACGCAGGATTCACCGGATTCTCGACGAGGGTTGTCTCAACGCCATTGCGGCTGATCGTCACCCTTACAGACCTTCCCTCAAAGCAGGCCGGTCGTGTCGAGGAGATGACCGGACCGCCCGTGAGGATTGCTGTGGCCGAAGACGGCAGCCCGACGAAAGCCGGGCTGGGATTTGCAGCCAAAGCTTGTCTGCCATTCGAACAACTGGGGCGGCTGGAAACCAAAAAGGGTGAATATCTGACGGCAACCGTCAATCATATGGGCCGCGCCACCTCGAAAATTCTGGCGGAGATCACCCCGACCATACTCTCGAGTCTGCGCTTCCCAAAGATGATGCGCTGGGGTTTGGGGAGTTATCTCTTCGTTCGTCCGGTCCACGGCATCGTCGCCTTACTTGACGACCAGGTGGTTGTTTTCGAGGCCTTCGGCATTACCAGCGGCCGCACAACAGTCGGCCACCGGGTCCACAGCCCCCAGTCCGTCGACATCGCCCATGCCGACACCTATGCCGAGACCTTGGCTGGGCACTCAGTGATGAGTGACCCTGCCCAAAGGCAACAGACCCTGGAAATCGCCGCCAAACAACTGGCGGAAATCGTTGACTGCGGAGTCCACGAGGATCCTCGGTTGGTTGCGGAACACGTCGAACTGGTCGAATGGCCGGGATTGATCGTTGGGGCCTTTGACAGGGACTTTCTCGACCTCCCTCCGGAGGTTGTCGTTTCGACCCTCCGCCATCACCAGAAGTGCTTGATTCTGGAAGACCAAAATGGCGCCTTGCAACCATATTTCCTTGCGGTCATCGACCGAAAGGATGATCCTGAAGAATTGATCCGTCTGGGCAACGAGTGGGTCATCCGTGCGCGCCTTGCCGACGCCAGGTTCTTTTTCTCCGAAGATCGAAAGAACCCCCTGGAAGACTCGATTGCCGGCCTGGAGCGTATTGAATGGCACAGGGTCCTCGGATCGCTGGAGGCCAAGGCCGAGCGCCTCGGCAACTTGGCGGTCACCCTGTCCGGGCAGCTCAACCTCGACCTCAGTACCGAGTTGGTATGCCGCGCCGCCCGCCTGGTCAAGGCCGACCTCACCACCCACATGGTCGGAGAGTTCCCCGAACTCCAGGGCGTGATGGGTGGCCACTATCTCCGGCTCGAAGGCGCCGATGAACCCTTGTGGACTGCATCCCGAGACCACTACAGACCTGTCGGGTTTGACGGTGACAGCCCGTCCTCGGAATTGGGCCGTATCCTCGGTGTCGCCGACCGTATGGATACCATTGCCGGTCTCTTTGCCGTTGGAGAAAAACCGACTGGTTCACGCGATCCCCTGGGCCTCAGGCGCGCCGCACAGGCGGTTGTCAAGATCATCGTCGACAGCGGTTGGGCGCTGGACCTCGAGATTCTGGTCGGTGAGGCCGTCTCCGGTGTCTCAGACCAGGCCACTGAAGAACTCGATGCGGTCAAGGATTCCGTCACCCGCTTCATGGCTGATCGCCTAAAGCGATGGCTGACCGATGTCACCGGCGTGTCGGGCGATACCGCGGATGCCGTCATGGCTTCCGGCTGGGTCGATGCCTGCGAGACGGTCGCCCGAGCCGAAGCCCTGGAGACCGTCCGGTCCAACGACAGCTTCAGGGCTCTTGCCCTGGCCTTCAAACGTGTGCGCAACATTACCGACAACAAGCCTGAGGGTAGTACTATCGATCCCTCACTCTTTGAGCACCCGGAAGAAAAGGAACTCCACGACGCTATCCTCGAATTCCACGCTGCACTCGAAAGACTGATTCCCGAGCATCGTGTCACCGAAGCCTTCGAGGCAATGATACCCATCGCCGACACCCTGGACCGGTTTTTCATCGAGGTGCTGGTCATGGCCGAAAACGAAAACGTCCGGGCGAATCGTATCGCCCTTCTGAAACTGCTGGGGCGGGACTTCCTGACTCTGGCCGATCTCTCGATATTGCAAATAGACGGAGGAGAATAA
>JAOZPW010000383.1 GCA_029932545.1 Thermoanaerobaculales bacterium
CACGACACAACAGAGAAATACGACAACGGAAGAGATCAGTAAATGACGCACGGCGAGCACTTTATCACAGAGACGAGTCCGGCGACGACCTCTCAGTGTCCCGCACCAGATCTCTTGAAAAGCCTCGAAAACCGGCCATGCTCGCGCCGGACCGCTTTCCCGCTGAATCCGACCGGCTTCGAGGAGATTGGTGATCACGTCTTCCCCCACATCCTTACCACTGTCCGCCACGACTGCTGAAGGCGCCGACGAGCACTGCCTCAACCGCAGACGATCGAGAGATCGTCACGACGACCGAATATGCCATCACCAGTTCGAATCCGCCCTCCGCCAGAAGTTCATCGAGGCGATCGAGAACACCCAGACGTTCGACCAGGCGGCACTCGATCTCGTCCGGCTCCGGGAACTCTTTGATATTCGCCGCCAAATGCATGAGATTTGCCATCGATGAATTCACCTCGATCAACGAAGCCCCCTGGAGCAGTACCTCACCGTTCCAATTGGTTCGACACTCCAACAGACTCCTGATCAGACGCCGCTCAACATCGGTCGCCCCATGCCGCCTATCAGCAAGGGCCAACCGAAACACGGAGAGTACGTCCATGTTTCGATGGTACTCCGGCTGGGAGGGAGACCCGAAGAAAACTCGGGAACGGTAACGGGCTCGGGCTCGGGAGAAATACGCACTCTCGCAGGTTACAATCACCCTCGGAGGCCACCATGAGCGAGCAACCCAAATCACCGCAAAAACCACAGCTGACCATCGAGGCTTCAGTTTCGATGGGCCAGTACACCAATTTCGTCAGCATCGCCCACAACTACACGGAGGTTCTGTTCGACTTCGGCAGAACCCTCCCGGGCCGCAAGGACATCCCCATCGTCTCCCGCCTGATCATGACCCCGTTCCACGCCAAACAACTGATCAAGGCCTTGAGCCATAACATCAGGCTCTATGAGCAGAAGTTCGGTGCGATCACAGACCCTCCGGCGGGCCAAGAGATGCCGCCGATCGGTGATGGGAACGCGAACTAAAAGTCTGGAGTGCAGGGGCTTGTTGGCGGTCAATCATCTGAGGACACCTAAGCCTCTGCACTTCAGACTTTGAGTAAAGCTGCGCTACGCGCAGCGAGCACAGGAAAAAAGGCGGGCCCTGACGGCCCGCCCGTTGAATAACTTCGAGCCGGAGAGATTACTCGCCGAGTTCCAGAATAGAAAAGAAGGAACGCTCCGCCCGGGGACGCAAGACATAGAGCCGGAGATAACCACCCTCTTTGACGTCCCGCACCTGGCCGAGCAAATCTTCAACGCTTTTGACATTCCTTCCATTGGCCTCGAGGATAATGTCTCCCCGGACAAGACCTTCGAGACCGGCGGGAGAATCAGGCCGAACGCGCGTGATCATGACACCCGTGACGCCCTCATCGATGCCGGTCATCTGCCGAACACGATCATCCACGGTCGTGACCGCCACACCAATCCTCTCGGCGGCAGCATCCGCATCGTCGCCCTCACCCTTATCGACCGGAGACGCCTCAGTATCGGCGTCACGTTCCCCAAGGGTGACCTTGAACTCCTGCAGTTTGCCGTCACGGATCACGTCCAAGGTCACGATGTGTCCCGGCGGCAGCGCGGCAACGGTGTCGATCAGCGTACGGGTATCTTTCATCGCTTGGCCGTCAACCTCGACAATCACATCACCGTGAGTCAGGCCCGCCTTCTCCGCCGGCGAATCCTCGGTCACCGAAACCACCATTGCGCCCTCTTTGGACTCAAGGCCGAAGGCGCCCTGGGCCTTCTGGTCGATGTTGTTGATTGAAACGCCAAGATAACCGCGAATCACCTTGCCGTGCTCCCGCAACTGCGGGACGATCCTGGCGGCCGTATTGATCGGGATGGCAAATCCAAGGTTTTGGCCCCTGGCGTTGATCGCTGCGTTGATCCCGATGACCTCACCCCGGAGATTGACCAACGGCCCCCCGGAGTTCCCAAAATTGATGGCGGCATCGGTCTGGATGTAGTTTTCGAACGAACGGTCCGACAGGCCAAGCGCCCGGCCCTTGGCAGATACGACGCCGACCGTAATCGTATGATCCATATTCAACGGGTTCCCGGCTGCCATCACCCACTCACCAACACGCAAGGTTTCCGAATCCCCCAACGGCAGATGTGGAAAATTTCCACTGCCCTTCTTGACACGGATCAATGCCAGATCAGTTGCCGGATCGGAGCCAACAACCTCGGCCGCGTAGGTCGTGCCGTCAACCAATTCGACCTCGATTTTGTCGGCATCCTCAATGACGTGATTGTTGGTGATAATCTCACCATTCGCAGTAATGAAAAAACCCGAACCTTCAGAGCGTCGCGGCATCGGCTCTTCATCTTCCGGAGTCGGTTGCTGGCGGAAGAAGAAGTGAAAACGATCCTGTGGAGCCTGTTCGCGGGCAGACCGGAAGTCGATCACCCTCACGGAAACGACAGAGGGAATGACCCGGTCGGAAAGGGCAACAAAGTCAGGGGCTAGAAAATTAACCGCCGCCGGAGTTGCCTGCATACTCGTGTCGGAGCGATCGGCCCCGACAGTCTGGGTCATGTCCAGACCACCCGAGAGCATCATTCCAAAGAGAACCGCCGCCACCACGACGGCAGCGAGGGAAAGCACATTGTTCGAACCAATTTTCATCAAGACCTCCTGTGGGCATCGAGCCCTTGCATCCTAGAGACTGCAACCCTCAATAACAAAGCAAAGGGCATGCCAAATTCCCAACCTGTCGAAGCGGCACCAAAAGGGGAGCTATTAGCCATTAGCTTTTGGCGGTTAGCTCGTTCCCACCTTGCGGAGAACCTCGCCGGCTCGTTCCACCGTTTTAGTCTGCCAATTTGGCATTCGATGAATTGATCTCTCTGGAAAACCAGCTGAACAAATGCCCTCTTACGATGACACTATCGGCGCCACGACGACACGGTCCTTGCCGTCTTCTTTGGCCCGATACATCGCCAAGTCGGCGGCTCGCATCAGCAGGTTTTTCTTCAGATCGGTCGATCCCGACCGAGGGAGGTGCAGAGGATAGACGGCAACACCAACGGACACTGTCAAGACCGAACGGAGGCTGACTGGTCCGTCAGCCCAGGTGAAGCTCCCCCGGAGGAAAGT
>JAOZPW010000102.1 GCA_029932545.1 Thermoanaerobaculales bacterium
GATCACCGAGGCCGTGTCCGGCACGCTGGTCACACAGACGATACAATTCACGGTCTACCTCCCTTGATTTCTGCCGGCGAACCGGCGCCACTGAATGGTCATTCAGTAGGGGAATTGTACCAGAGTGAACCGGGACGGTCCACGGTTTCAGTTTCTGCGATACGATATGCCTATGAGCATGCCTACTCTCCTCGTCACAGGTTCGAGCGGATTGATCGGCTCGGAGATCGTCACTCATTTCGACTCTCTCAAGTGGCGCATCATCGGCATCGACAACAACATGCGGGCGGATTTCTTCGGCCCTGCGGGGGATACTCGCTGGAATCAGCAGAGACTCGAAAGCCGGTGCCACGACTTCACTCATCACGATCTGGACATCCGGGACCGTCAGAGCGTCTTGACCTTGATGGCCGCCGAAAAGCCCGATTTGATCGTGCATGCCGCGGCCCAACCCAGCCACGACCTTGCCGCATCCCGACCGTTTGACGACTTTGACGTCAACGCGGTGGGCACTCTCAATATGCTTGAAGCCGTACGCCGGGAGGTCCCGCAATCAGTCTTCGTCCACCTCTCGACCAACAAGGTCTACGGTGACCGGCCCAATCAGATCGCGCTCGAAGAGTTGGAAACACGGTGGGACTACGCCGACCCGGCTTTCTCGGACGGTATTGACGAGACGATGAGCATCGACGGCTGCCTCCACTCCCTCTTCGGCGCCTCCAAGGTTGCCGGCGATATCCTGGTCCAGGAATATGGGCGCTATTTTGACCTCAAAAGCTGTTGCCTGAGGGGCGGATGTCTGACGGGCCCCCACCATTCGGGAGTCGAACTGCACGGCTTTTTGAGCTACCTGGCCAAGTGCAACGTCGAAGAGCGCAACTACACGGTGTTCGGCTACAAGGGCAAGCAGGTCCGAGACAACATCCACTCTCACGATGTCGCCCGGTGTGTGGAAGCATTTTTCGAGAACCCAGGCTGCGGGGAGGTCTTCAACCTTGGAGGAGGTCGGGCAAACTCCGTCTCGATCCTCGAGGCCTTCGTCAAGGTTGAGGCCCTGACCGGCAAACCGATGCGCTGGACCTATTCCGACACCGCTCGGCGCGGCGACCACATGTGCTACATCTCCAATTTAGACAAGCTCAAGAGCCGACTGCCCGGCTGGGACATCACCCGCTCTCTCGACCAGATCTTCGAGGAGGTCGTCGAGAACTGGATGCACCGCCCGGTCTCATGAAACTCTCCGTGGTCATTCCGGCCAGAAACGAAGAGGGCCACCTGGATTCGACCCTGGAAGGGCTCGTCTCGCATCTCGATACGGACACCATCCGATCATTCGAAATCATCGTAGTGGACGACGGCTCGACAGACAGGACCCCTGAAATTCTCAGCCAATGGGCCGATCGGGAACCGCGGGTCCGGCCGGTGTTCAACAGCGGCCGAAACGGCTATGGCCGAGCGGTTCGCTGTGGGCTGGACACCGTTACCGGAGATGCCGTCATCATTACGATGGCCGATGCCTCGGACGATCCGGCCGACATCGTCACCTATTATCACGTTCTCCGTGACGAGGCCGAGTGCGTCTTCGGTTCCCGGTTCATCTCGGGATCCAAACTGGAGGACTATCCCCGCTTCAAGTTGGTCATCAACCGCTTGGTCAACAGCACTATCCGGCTGATGTTCGGCCTGAAATGCAACGACGTCACCAACGCTTTCAAGGGATTCAGGCGCTACGTCATCGACGGCTGCCGCCCTTTGGTTTCACCCCACTTCAACCTGACTATCGAACTGCCGCTCAAGGCACTTGTGCGCGGCTACACTTTCAAAGTCGTACCGATTTCCTGGCGCAACCGGACCTCCGGCGAGAGCCAACTGCTGCTCAAGGAACAGGGCAGCCGCTATCTCTTCACCCTCTTGAGCGTCTGGTTCGAGTGGCTTCTGGTCCGTCGGGATTTCCGCAGGGCCGACGGCGAAGAATTCAAACCCTGGACCGACGGGGTCACGGAGGAGATGGATGGCTGAGAATCGCTGTGTATTGGTCACCGGGGGCGCCGGCTTCATCGGAAGCCACCTGGTCGACACCCTGCTCGACCGTGGCTTCCGAGTCACCGTGCTGGATAACCTCAATACGGGCGTTCGCACCAACGTCAACCCCGGCGCCGATTTCATCGAGGGTGACGTTCGAAAAACGGACGATGTCACTCGGGCCTTCAATTCAAAGCCCGATGTCGTCTGTCACCTGGCGGGGCAAGCCTCCATTCGACTGGCCTGGTCGGATCCTGCGGCTGATCTGGCAGTCAACGTCGAGGGCACGTTGAACATCCTCGCGGCATGTCGGCGCAAACGGACTCCTCGCCTGCTCTATGCCTCGTCGATGATGATTTACGGTGACCCCAAAACCCTTCCGACGCCGGAGACCGCCCCAGCCCTTCCCGTCGCCCACTATGGTGTGACCAAGTTCGCGGCGGAGAGGTACGTTGCACTCGCAGCCGAAGATCCGGAACACCCCATGGCCGTGACGTCCTTCCGGATGTTCAACGTCTACGGACCCCGACAAGCCCTCGACAACCCCTACCAGGGCGTTCTCGCCATCTTCCTCGGACATGCCCTCCGGGGCGAGACGATTACCATCCACTCCGACGGCGAACAGTCCCGAGATTTCGTCTTCGTCGACGACATTTGCCGAGCCTGGGTCGATGCCATCGACACTCCGGCGACCTTCGGCCGCGTTTTTAATCTGGGCTCGGGCCGGGCTACGACCGTCAATCAACTGTGCGATGCAGTTCTGAGGCAGTTCGGCCTGGACCGGTCGACCTTTGAGGTCAACACTGCTCCCGCCCAAATGGGAGACATCCGCACCTCCGAAGCTGCCATCGAGGCTGTCGCCGAGATCCTGGCATGGAGAGCCGAGGTCGACCTGGAGCAGGGCATGGCAGCCACCGTAGCCTGGGCCCGGGGGGCCGGGTCAAAGCAGTGATTCTTTTCAATCGATCCGCCGGTCTGTGGCCGCTGATCGGCTTAATCCTCACAGCCATCCACATCGCCGCCAATCCCCCCCTGGCCGCAGCTGCGGGCCGTCTTGTTCCCGCCGTCTTCTCCCTGGCCTTCGCAGCGGCCTTCACGGGCTGGGGCGCGCTCCCCTCACTGACCTTCGTTCCGAAGGGCCCCCCAACCGATCGCCTGTTACTTGCGACGGTGATCGGCGCGGGTCTGACCGGTCTGGTCACCTTCGTCTCCGGGGTTTTCGGAGTCGTCAGCCCCCCTTTCTACGCCGTGTGGACCCTTTGTGGTCTGGCGTTGCTGATCTGGAAAGGCCGTCCTCTGCTGGCCGACATCTCGACGAGGAAATCAAACGCCGGCGGCCTCGGCACCCTGGCCGCCATCATCATCGCTCTCAACCTCGTGCAACTGATCCCGATGCTGGTCTCCCCCGTCGTCTCGACTGACGCGATGGAATACCACCTGATGATTCCAAAGATCGCGCTAGCCACCGGTCAGATCGCACCCCTGCCCTCACTGGTTGAGTCCAATTACCCGGGACTGATGAGCTTCATTTACCTTTTGATCATGCCCCTGGCCGGCGATATCGCCTGCAAGGCCGTCCATTTTCTGGCCGGAATCGGAGTGCTGTTCGCCATCGCACGACTGGTCGACCGCATTGCCCCCAAGGCCAACCGCCTGCTGGCACCGGCCCTGTACCTGACGATGCCGGTTGCCACAATCATCTTCGGCTGGGCATGGAACGACAATTTCTTCGTTCTGTGTGTTCTGTTGGCCCTGGGCCAGTTGCTGGACTTCAACTCAGATCCTGAGCGATCGGGATCGGTGCGTCGCCTTGTGACGGCGGGCATCCTCTTGGGGCTGGCAGCCTGGACCAAGTACACCATCGTCATGATTCTCACTGCATTAGCGCCCCTGCTGATTGTGGCAATGTGGAAATGGCGCTGGAGACCCCTTCAGGTCCTGACACTGGTCGCCCCGATATGCCTGATCTCCCTACTGGTCTTCGTCAAGAACGCTCTGTTCACGGGCAACCCCTTCTACCCCTTCCTCCATACACTCTTTCCGAACCCCATGTGGACCGACACGACAGCGGCCTTCTTCCAAGATGCCCTCCAAAAATGGGAGATCCCCACCTGGCACTGGCATACTCCGGTGACCTTCGTCTATCACATGGTGTTCAAGCCCCGTTTGATTGACATTCACACCGGCGTAATCCCTCTGCTCGCAGCACCCTTCCTCCTTCTGCGGTCGGCCAACCGCTCGCAGACCTTCCTCAAACTTTTCGCGCTCTTCCACCTCGTCGCCTGGTACCTCTTTCGTACCGAGACCCGTTCCCTGCTCAGCCTGTTGGCCGTCGTCCTGATTCTGGCTTCGCCCGAGATCGAACGCACCCTATTCGCCGTCGCCGAGCGAAGACGAGCCGCGCTTTTTGCCGTAGCTGCGGCAGCCCTGACCTCGTTATTGGTCACCGTCATCAGCGGCTGGGTCCTGACCGAGCCCCTGCGCTACTGCATCGGTCTCGAGGGAAGAAAGGCCTTTCTCGAAAGAGAAGTCGTCGGCTTTGACACCCTGGACTGGATCAATACCCACGACGAGGTACAAGGCGCCGTCCTGGTCGGTTTCAAGCGCCCCTATTACGCCGCCAAACCCATCTGGTTCAGCGCATTCTCAGACATTCCCATCGCAGAGCTCCTGACCGGACACGAAGGAACACCAGCCGACCTCGCGAGGAAACTGAATACGCTCGGAGCAACCCACATCGCCCTCGACCACAACGAATGGAATGTCGATCATGCCGACCACCTCTACTCGTGGTCCGATCGGCGCCGCGAAGTCTTCGAAGATCTGCTGGAATATCACTGCCGGCCAACTGCTCGCTTCGGAGCAACGACGATTTTTCGACTTGAGAAGTAAAACCCGAACCCGGCCTTCGGGGACGCTTTGAGGTCACTGCCAGTCCCTGGGACGCCGATCACCCCCGCTCGGTGCATTTCCTCAAGAGCCAGCATTGTTCGCATTGGGGGAAGAACCGCCTCTTGAGGAAAGGACCTCGGCGGCCTACGGCTTCAGCCAACACTCGATCGCCGAGGATGTCGCCGTGGATTGCCCGGCAAGGCATTCTTCGCAACGCCTTCATTGGTGGGGGGGCCTGCCAGGTGAAGAATGCCATGACCGGCACGTCCCGTTTGGGCATTTTGGGCACTCCCGGGCTTGGGCGACGGCGTTGGCTGTTCGGTCACCGTCGTCCCTACTGAAAGCTGAGAGCTGAGAGCTGAGAGCTGAGAGCTGATGGCTGATGGCTGACAGCTTCTTCCCTACTCATCCCCCCGAAGCCGATGAATCTCGTTGTCGTAGGCCTCCATGACATCTTGATAGCGCAGGAGGCCGATGATCGGCGCCGGAGGTGTATCGGAAAAGACCGGCAGGACCTCAAGTCTCAGGGCGGTGAAGCGCCGGATGACGGTGTGGAGATCCTCTTCCGGCGTAACGAACCCGACGCTCGGAGTATCAACTTCGATATCTCCCGCCACCAACAGGTCCCAGACCTCCGGCGTCGCCATCACCCTGCGCACATCGTTGACACTGAGCAAGCCGTGGACGGCACCCTCGGCATCGACAACGGGATAATGATCCTGGGTTCCCGTGAAGACTACATCCATCACCTGACGGAAAGGCATCCCGGGCGACAAGGTTGCAACGTCCTGATGTTCGTCGATCAATTCTTTGACCGACAGCCGCTCCAGAATATCGATCTGAAAATCCCCCAGATGTGCCGGAGAATCCACTCTCCCCGGCACCTGGGCCTCATATATATTGACACCCCTGGTCAGAACGAAGGTAATCGAGGAAACCAGCATCATCGGCACCAGAAGGCTGTAGGAGCCGCTCATCTCCGCCACCATGATCAGCGAGGCGATCGGCGCCTTGGCCACACCGGCAAAGAACCCGCCCATACCCACGAGAATGCAGGCCGTGGCCGAGGGGGCCATGAACGGGGCAAATCGCGCCAACAGCTCGGCAAAGACGGCGCCGGTCAAGCCTCCAATCACCAGGGAGGGCGCGAACACACCACCGGACCCTCCGGAGGAAATGGTAAAACTGGTCGCCAAAATCTTGGCCGGAATCAGAGCCAGAAGAATTGCCAGCGGAAGTCCAGGCCCCATCGCCATCTGAAGCCAACCGTAGCCGCCGCCGAGCACCTGGGGCAGGTTGAGGGCCAGGCAGGCGATCAGCAGGCCACCAATAGCGGGTTTGACCGGCGCCGGGACATTGAGACGGGCGAAAAACCCATCCCGCATCCCGTAGAAGACCTTGACCCAGATGACACCGATGACCGAGAGGACCACGCCCAATACGAAATAGGAAATCAGCTCCTGAGGCCTTGCGAAGGGATCAACATGGGCGGTGAACACCGACGACCATCCGGTCAAGGAGGCAACAACCACGTAGGAGACGATCGACGCCATCAGCGCCGGAATCAATGCCTCAGACTCGTAGTCATTCTCCGAATACAATGCTTCGATAGCGAAGAGAGCACCCCCAAGAGGCGCCCGGAACATGCCCCCGATGCCCGCCGCCATCCCGGTGATCACCAGGGTTCTCCGATCGCGAACTCGGAGTTTCAATACGTCAGCGAGGTACGACCCAAACCCGGCCCCGATCTGGGCAACCGGCCCCTCCCGTCCGGCAGAACCGCCCGAACCAATCGTCAGCATCGAAGCCAGGAGCTTGACCGGCACGACCCGCGGTCGCAGTTCCGCACGGTTCTGGTGAAAGGCCTTGATCACCGCATCGGTGCCGTGGCCCTCGGCCTCAGGGGCGAAGGTCTGAACCAACCATCCGACTACCAGGCCGACTCCAGGAAGAACGATCAGCAGGAACCACGGTCGTTGGGGATGAGACCATCCATCGGCAACGGCGTGAATGCCGTGACCAGGTGGTTCAAACCCCGCGACACGCCCGAGGAAGACTGACGCCACCCAATCGACACCCCAGGTCAGGAAGGCCGCACCCAAACCTGCGACAACCCCAACAGCAATCGCGAGCAGCATCCAGCGCCCAAAGTTGTAGAGGTCGATGTGGGCAAAGAACCTGCTGACTCGGTCCCAGACTGTCTCAGACGACTCGATTTGCCCAGCGGCGCCCTGGTCTCGATTCTCGAACGGCATCACAGATTCTCCTCGGACCGGACCGCAGTCTTTATTGCGAAACGGTTTCTAATGAGATCGCCACCAAAATTTCTAGGCGAATTGTAACAAGCTGTTAGCCACTTGCTAATAGCCGGCTGACAGCTGATAGCTGATAGCTGACAGCTCCCGGCGAAGCCGGGTCATACCTTCTTGACAACCAGACACGCGTTCGTGCCGCCGAATCCAAAAGAATTGCTCAGAGCGACATCGACTCGGGCATCCCGGGCGGTGTGAGGCACGTGGTCCAGATCGTCGTCTTCATCCGGGTGATCCAGGTTAATCGTCGGTGGCACGACGCCCCGACTCATCGCCAGAACCGAGATGCCAAATTCCAACCCGCCGGACCCACCGAGCAGGTGCCCGGTCATCGACTTGGTCGATGAGACCATGACTGACTGAGCATGACTACCGAAGACCTTCTTGATCGCCACGGTTTCCACGCCGTCTCCCGCAGGCGTCGAGGTGCCGTGGGCGTTGATGTAATCGACATCTTCTGGATTCAACCCGGCCTCGCCCAGCGCTATTCGCATCACCCGGATGGCGCCGTCGGCATCTTCGGACGGCGCGGAGATGTGGAAAGCGTCGCTGGTCATACCAAAACCCACAACTTCTCCAAGAATCGGCGCGCCTCGTCGCTTAGCATGTTCATACTCTTCGAGAATCACGACACCGGCGCCCTCACCGATGACAAAGCCGTCCCGGTCACGGTCCCACGGGCGGGATGCTCGTTCGGGATCGTCATTCCGCGTCGACAGAGCACGCATCGAGGCAAACCCCCCCAGGGGCGAGGGACAGATGACCGCCTCGGCGCCTCCGGCAATGATCGCATCGGCGTAGCCATGCCTGATGTACAACGTGGCATCCCCGATCGCGTGGGCCGACGTCGAGCATGCAGTGCATGTGGCCATATTCGGCCCCTTGGCGCCGGTCTGGATACTGACAAGCCCGGAACACATGTTGATGATCGACCCGGGGATGAAGAACGGTGATACCCGCTTGGGCCCCCGTTTGAGCAGCTTTTCGTAGGTTCGTTCAATCAGGGGGAAACCCCCAATCCCGGAACCGATGACCACACCGACTCTTTCGGCATTGGCCTCGGTGATCTCCAGTCCGCTGTCCTCGAGCGCCATGTGGGAGGCGCCCACAGCAAAATGAACAAAACGGTCAAACTTCCTGGCTTCCTTGGGTTCGAGCCAGGGTGACACATCAAACCCGTCGACCTCGCACGCAATTTGAACCGCAAATCCCTCGGCATCAAAATGGGTAATGGGTCCGGCCCCACTGCGGCCGGCCACCAGCCCCTCCCAGGTCGCTTCGGTCCCAATCCCGAGTGGTGAGATCAACCCCAGGCCGGTCACCACCACTCGGCGATTCATTGTCAGCTCTCCAGGTTTTGAGAGAGGAAGTCGACGGCGTCTTTCACCGTGGCAATTTTCTCAGCGGACTCGTCCGGAATCTCAACACCGAACTCTTCTTCGAAGGCCATCACCAATTCGACGACATCGAGCGAATCCGCTCCAAGGTCATCGACAAACGAGGCCTCTGTGGTCACTTTGTCCAGGTCAACACCCAACTGCTGAACAATAATGTCTTTGACTTTCGCTTGAACGTCCATTCTTTCCTCCTCGGATAACGCCCTAACTCAGGCGTCCGCCGCTCTACGGCAGCTTCGGTTTTCAATTTCGCCCCCTTTGAACCTGAAATTCCATTGAGGACGATCAACGAGCACACAGATATCATACCGCCGGACCCTGCGCAAGACCGTCAACCCAAAATGCACGCAAAATGCCAAATTTTCTTGACATCAGCCAAGAAAGGGTGTAATCAGCCAATTGTGATCTTTACCGGTCACTCAAGGAGGAGCATCGATGGAAGCCTATATGACCGCAAAAGAAGCCGCAGAATATCTCAAACTCGCCGAACGGACCCTGGTTCGGCTCGCACATGAAGGCAAGATTCCCGGTGTCAAGATCGGCGGGCAGTGGCGCTTCCGGCGCGCGCTCCTGGACGAGTACCTCGACACCCTGGCTGCCCAGTCGGTGTCGACCTCCGGAGCAGCGACTGCGCAGATCATCGATTCCCCGCTCGACGAGATTTTGACCGTCAAACAGATAATTCCAAACTTGGAAGCATCCGACAGGACCGAGGTCATCCACACCATGGTCACTCACGTCACCAAGTTGGGCTTGGTCAAGGAACAGGCATGGCTCGAAGCCGCCCTTGCGGCCCGTGAGCGTCTGGTTCCAACGGCGGTTCCCGAGGGCGTTGCCTTCCTCCACGCTCGTCGCAGGGCCGCTGACATGTTCCCGCAGCAGTTCATCGCCATGGCGCGCTCGGAGGACGGCGTCGACTGGGGTTCGCCGGACATGGGGAAAACCAGGATTTTCTTTCTTTTGGCACTTCGAAACGACACGCTGCACGTCCGTTGGCTGTCTCGCATGGCCTGGATCGTACGAAGCCCCGGCCGACTGGCAGAGTTGACGGAAGCGAAGTCCGCCAAGGCCCTCTTCGAGGCCCTGCTCGATGGCGCCAACTCCCTTCCCAAGTCACTGAAGCCGAGCGGGCAACCGATTGGGCGTTAGAAGCTCTCAGCTCAGGCTACAGGATTCGTAGTGTCTGCAAGGCAAGGCGCGAGGATCCAGGGCCCCGAGACCTTCAGGGGCCTTTGCATTGCCTTTCTGAAACTGAGAGCTGACAGCTGATAGCTGATAGCTATAAGCTCTCCTCATGAAGATTGCTTTGATCGGGACTCACGGCATCGGCAAGACCACTCTTTGTTTTGATCTTGCCGCGCGTCTCAAACGGCGAAACAACGACGTGGAACTGGTGAGAGAAGTGGCTCGTCGCTGTCCGATGCCGATCAACGAAACGACCACCAGGGCTGCTCAGGCCTGGATCCTCCACACCCAGATCGCCGAAGAGATCGCCGCAACGGCCCTCCACGAGGTCGTGATCGCCGACCGATCGGTTCTGGACAACTACTGCTACATGGTGCATGCCTCGGGAACCTCGATCTTGTGGGAAACTCTCATTCGGGAGTGGCTGCGAACCTACGATCTGCTGGTTCATGTACCCCTGTGGTCACAGCCGTCCTTTGATGGCGTCAGAGCGGTTGACCCCAGATTTCAGCAGGAGATCGAAGACCTCCTCGAGGGTATGATCGACACGTATTCTCTCGCACCCCTCCGACTCAACGCGGAAACACCGGATAGCTGGGGTGCGGATATCGAGAGGGCTCTCGTGCCTATTTTGGAACCGAATCTGCCGTTGTTTTAACCCGAGCCCGTTCCCGAGCCCGTTCCCGAGCCCGTTCCGGACGCTGTGCCCGCCTATCACCCCGGAATTCAAGAGCGCCCTCTCGGGCGGGGTACGGGGTCAGGCATTCTTCACCGAGCAGAATTCCCAACCCCGGCCTTCGGGGGCGCATCAAGGTTGCCGTAAGCTCAACGACTGTCGATCGCCGCCGCTCGGTGCATTTCCTCAAGGGGCTTCGTAGCAGAAATCGGGAGGAAACCGCCCCTTGAGGAAATGACCTCGGCGGCCTACGGCGTTGGCCGAGACTCTGTCGCCAAGGCGACCGCCGAGTGTTGCCAAGCTCGATTTTTCCTGAAGCGGAACATGAATCGGGAGGGCTGCCGAGGAAAAATACGAGGCATGGCACGCACCATCGGAGAGGGGCGCTCTCTGGACTCAGCGTCGGTGTCGGCCCTGCCGATTGATCAGCGACCACCTCGGCGAACAAGAGCGCCAAATACCTCCGACGGCGCGTGCCTGGTACGGCTTTCTTCACCGGGCAGTCCCCCCACCCGAGCCGTCGTTGCGAAGAAAGCCGATACCTGGCAACGCTCGGCGACACCGTCAGCAATCGAGTCTCGGCTGACGGCAGTAGGCCGCCACTCGTCTTTTCTGCGAGCCCGCGTGGTTTTTGCGTCTGATACTTCGCTTCGGGCACGCAGAAAAAGGCGACGCTGGTGCGCCCGAAGGGCGTGCCAGAAGGC
The DNA here is from genome assembly GCA_029932545.1 of Thermoanaerobaculales bacterium. Classification (GTDB taxonomy): domain Bacteria; phylum Acidobacteriota; class Thermoanaerobaculia; order Thermoanaerobaculales; family Sulfomarinibacteraceae; genus DAOWGJ01. The sequence continues at coordinate 11,189 of JAOZPW010000102.1, forward strand.
CGGGGTTGGAATCCGCTTCCGGGACCGCATCAGTGAACCGGAGACGGCGACCGCCACCTCAGCTACGTTAGACTCCCACCATGAACAAACAAACAACCGACCCACACGGCGAACGAGCCGAAGACAACCCCGGCGCCCTTGACCTGTGCCGAATTATCGACCAATCGGTCGCCCAACTCTGGGAGACCGTCGAGACGCTTGAGCGGCTGCAACCCAGAAACCTTCAGCGTTTCAGGGTCTCAGTTTTCGGTTCCTCCCGCGTTCCCCCTGAATCCCCTCTTTTTGGCGACGTCAAGGAGATGACTCGCCGCCTCTCCATCGCCGGGTGCGATCTCGTGACAGGCGGCGGCGGCGGACTAATGCAGGCAGCAAACGAGGGTGCCACCAACGGCCTCCTGTCCTCGCCGGCGCCGGGCGATTTGCCCATTCGGCTGGTGGAAGGCCACAGTGCTGAGCCCTTCGTCGAACGGGTCTACCGCCACAGGACCTTTTTTTCGCGACTCCATCATTTCGTTCGGCTGTCCTCAGCCTTTATCGTCCTGCCTGGAGGCATCGGAACGACGTTGGAGGCGATGATGATCTGGCAACTCCTCCAGGTAGAGCATCTTCCGTCAACACCATTTCTGCTCTACGGTCACCACTGGCAAGGGCTTCTCCAGTGGGTTGAAGAAACCCTGGTCGACAACCACTACGCCGACCGGAAGGACCTGAGCCTGCCCACAGTCGTTACCACCGTGGATGAAGCCGTCGACGCTGTTCTGGAAGAGTTCAACCAATTCCAACCTGCATGAGCCGATAGCTAGTTCCCA
>JAOZPW010000103.1:0-435 GCA_029932545.1 Thermoanaerobaculales bacterium
CTAAGGAAATGCGGCCCCGCAGAAAAGACGAGCGGCGGCCTACACCGTGGGCGAACACTCAGTCGCTGAGGCAACCGCCGAGTGTTGCCAAGCTCGATTTTTCCTGAAGCGGGACATGAATCGGGAGACCTGCCGAGGAAAAATACGAAGCATGGCACGCACCATCGAAGAGGGGCGCTCTCTGAATTCTGCGGCGGTGGGTTTTAAAATCAGGAGATGAGAGCCCCTCGGCCCAAGCGTTCAGAGTTGATATTGAACGTTGAGCGTTCGCCGTTCTACCCCTTCATCCCCTTCGCGGCTGTTCTTTGCGGGCTTAGCGATCTTCGCGGTTCAACCCTTCTTGTCTTTCGCCCTTACTGACGGCTAGTGCCCCCCCACCCCCGGCGTCCCTGTAGGCAACGGCTGCGGTACGACCTTGTTGGTGATGCCCATTCA
>JAOZPW010000103.1:445-3677 GCA_029932545.1 Thermoanaerobaculales bacterium
ACACGTCCCCATGTTGCCGGGATAGACCACAACGGTCGTTTGAGCCGTTGCCGGGATTGCCACCAACAGCACGCCAATACAGACCAGAAACAGAATTACGGCATGGATGTAAGATTGAAAAAGCATGAGCGGATATCCTTTCGTTAATTTTCCTGCTCTCCCTCAACGCCCCCCCACCCCCGGCGTCCCTGTAGGCAACGGCTGCGGTACGATCCGATTTGTGATGCCCATTCGCTGAATGTCAGACGGCCGGAGTTCGGCGGGACTCCGCACCGGACGAGTTACGGCCTGTCGTGGGACAAGCAGCACAGGGACCCGGACCTCAGGTTGCTTCGGATCAGAGGTGCCGATGACCAGATCGGTTGTCTTCCCCTTCTGTCCCAGATCGGAAAACGTGAGACCATCCACGACCTCAACCCGGATGTTGTGCATTCGCGCCGAGCCTTCGGCCACCAACGACGCCTTGACCAGGGCCTCGTCCTCGACGGTAATAGAAGTCACCTCGAAATCAGCGCCCCTATTATTGATGATGCGGAAGATCGTACCTCGGGGACCCGCGCCGGATTCCTGGAGCCAAAGCCGGACTTGTTCCGGATGAGCGGAGATCAGGGGTTTGATCCTGAAGGTCACCGGGATCTCAACCTCGGTCAACTTTGGATGATTGGTCGTCAACCACACTTTGAGGGAATGGTTCCCCGGACCTGAGCCATCTTTGGCCTTCGCGATCAGCCAGATATCGCCGGCCTCCGGCTTGAACCCAGCCGGCTTTTCGGCTTTGGGGTCGACAGGCAGGGCCTCAACTTCAATATCGGAACTCTCATAACGGACCGCCGAGATCTCCAGTTTTTTACCATCGTTGCGGTGCATCAGTATCCTCCCCGAGGCAGGATCGCCAACAACGGCGTTGGTGAAAATTTGGGGCCGCGGCTTCATTGAAATCATGGTCTCGACTGAGAATTTCATTGACAACCGAAGACTCTTGGCATTCGGGGCATCCGTAGCCACAGAAATCGACTTATTCATCGTGCCACTCTGCGTGGGTCTGGTGTGAACCTTGGCGACGAGCTTACCCGACCGACCGGCCGGGATCACCGAGTCAAACTCGGCAACTGTGCATCCTCAAGAAGGTTTTGCCTTGATGATCTTGACTTCCTTGTCGGTGTCATTATGAAAAATGAAGGTTCCCACCGCGTCGGTGCCTGCCGCAACGGAGTCCAGTTCGATATTGGCCTCCTCGACCCAGAATCCCTTTGCATCCTTGCCGGGTGCCGGCTCACACTCGGCGTACACCACCGACGACACGGCCACCGTGGTCATAAGGACGGCAAGAACGACCATCCGTTGAAATCTCTTCATCTAAACCTCCTGTGCCGGCTTCAAGCCGGCCGGAGCGGAATTGTAGCACTCGTTTCTTGGATCCCCTCAACGCTCAGTGAAGGTCGCCACTGGGGCGCCCCAATTCCAGTATTATTGCAGCCCTACGGGCCAGAAAAACTCCACGCACTGGTGTCGGAACTTTCGAACCCGTCTGAGAAAATCGAACCGGTCACGCATTCATTGAACTTGAATGCCGCGATACGGGTCTTCCAGATGAACTGGCCGGTGGTGGTGATGTATTCCTGGGTGTACCAGAAGGTGCAATCGTCGGAGGGATCGATCGACATCGTGGAGTAGTCGCCCCAGCGGTTGGCGCCGTACGAGGGATTCTGATGACCGGCTCCGGTCGCAATTTCAAGTTCGGAAAAGGTCATCGTACCCAAAGGATCACCGGCCAGACGGCCTGTTGCCCGGATCGAGGGCGAGGTCACGTCGCCGGAAATGCTGTAGCCCATGGCAATGTTCCCACTACCGTCCATCGACACAGCACCCATCCAGCGCTCATCGGCATCAGGACTGTAGGTTCCCTCCTGGTACAGGACCGGAGTTCCTCCAGGATTTCGGATTTCGTACCACCTCATGCCTGCAGGATTCCCGACCGTGTGTGACAGCAATACAGACTCGTGATCATCAAAGTTGCGGTAGGCCGCTCGAAACATCAATCGGGGACTGAGAGAATCCAGATCGTTGGTCGTCCCCGGTTGGTCGATGCCGCCAGAGGTCGAGAAGGAGGTCAGAGTCACACTGGAGTTGGGATCATTGGTGCCGATGCCGCAGGTCGAATTGGCGGGCGTGTCCCAGTTGATCGAGGTCTCCCAGATATCCATGTAGTCGGTGCCGCCACCGTCATAGGCTGCGAAAAAATACCCAGGGGATCCGTCTGGCGGGGCCATGTCGCCATCAATATCGGCCGGCAGCAGACTGCCGTAGACCGGGCCGATGTTGAAGTACTGGGGCGCCCGGGGCGCAACACCCTGGATCAAGTTCTCGCGATCGAACACGGCAACCGCGGCGCCGCGCCAACTGCAGCTCCACGAGTTGTCGCACAGGAACTGATTGACGGCGAGAAGCGCGAGCCCTTTTTGCCGCTCCACCCTTCAGGCAGCTTGTTCAATCCTTCAGGCGTGTCATGTTCTCGAGAGATTTTCAACGGCCGGTCGGCCTTCTTTGAGACCTTGATGTCCCGAAGCGGAGGCGAGGTGTCGAATTTGACGACCTTGAGCTGGACTGAATCACCAGCGGTCTCCAGGGCGACAACTGGATTCTCAGTTTCGGCTGAGACGGCAAATGCAGCAACACTCAGGGCCAGACAGACTTTTGAAATTTGGGTGAGGAAATTCATCAGTGCCTCCTTAGGCATTCCGCACAATATAACATCGGGGAGTCTGAATTTCTTTCAATCTCGCGGCCCAAACTCTTGAATCGCCGCCCCCAAACATCTACGCTGTGCCGTCCCAACAAGGGAACGCACGGAGGAATCATGAGAACGATCATCGAACCCTTTCGCATCAAGATGACCGAGCCCCTGAAAATCACAACCCGGGAACACCGCGAGCGGGCCCTTCAAGCCGCTCACCACAACGTGTTTCTGCTGGCAGCCGAAGACTGCTGCATCGATCTCTTGACCGATAGCGGCACCGGAGCAATGTCCGCCCAGCAATGGGCCGCAATGATGTTGGGTGACGAAAGCTACGCCGGCAGCCGGTCGTGGAAGAGATTCGAAGCCGCCGTGCATGAGATCACCGGCATCGAACATGTCTTCCCCACTCATCAGGGTCGTGCCGCCGAGGGCATTCTGGCCGAGTGCATTCTGTCCCCAGGGGACATCATCCCCAACAACAGCCACTTCGACACG
>JAOZPW010000103.1:3687-9679 GCA_029932545.1 Thermoanaerobaculales bacterium
CCTTCGACACAACCCGCGCAAACATCGAGTACGTCGGCGGAATCGCCGTCAACCTGCCGTGCACCGAAGCCTTCGAGACCGGTGTGCCTGCACCATTCAAGGGCAACATGGACATCGAGGGACTTCGCCGCACCATCGCTGAGCACGGAAAAGAGAAGATCCCCTTCGCCATGATCACGGTGACCAACAACACAGGCGGCGGCCAACCGGTGTCGATGGCCAACATTCGTGAGGTCAAGGCGGTACTCGAAGAGCACAATATCCCGCTGATCATCGACGCATGCCGCTTCGCAGAAAACGCCTTCTTCATCCGTGAGAGGGAGGCCGGCTACGAAAACACCTCATTGCTGGAAATCGCCCAGGAGATGTTCTCGTTGGCCGACGGCGCGACAATGAGCTGCAAGAAGGACGGTCTGGCCAACATCGGTGGCTTCCTGATCTGCCGCAACGAAGAGTGGGCCGGACGCTTCCGGAACCTGCTGATACTTCGAGAGGGCTTCCCGACCTACGGCGGTCTCGCCGGGAGGGATCTCGAGGCGATCGCCGTTGGTCTGATGGAGGCATTGGACTACGACTACCAGGTCTACCGCCATGCGACGGTCGAGTACATGGTCGAGCGCCTGGTCAAGCTGGGTATTCCAATGGTCCAGCCTGCCGGCGGCCACGCTGTCTTCCTCGATGCCCGCAAGATGCTGCCCAATGTTGAGCAGCTCCAGTACCCCGGAATCGGCATCGTCAACGCCTTCTACCTCGAAGGTGGCGTTCGCGCCGTCGAACTGGGCAGCGTGATGTTCGGACACTTTGACGAGCAGGGTCATGAGCAACCCTCACCCCTGGAACTGGTTCGTCTGGCCTTTCCGCGCCGCGTCTACACCCAAAGCCACTTCGACTACCTGATCGAGGTCGTCGAAGAGGTCTGGCAAAACCGAGCTGCCATCGGTGGTCATCGAATCGTTGCAGGGCCGAAACTGTTGCGGCACTTCACGTGCCACTTTGAGCCTGTGGAGTAGCCGAGGACGGTATTGCTCCAACCCCGGCCTTCGGGGCCGCGCAAGCGCGTCCCCGCTCGGTGCATTTTCCTCAAGGGGGGACATCTTGAAAGCCAGGAGAGAACCGCCCCTTGAGAAAATGACCTCGGCGGCCTACGGCAACGGCCCAGACTCGATCTCCAAGGATTTCGCCGTGGGTTGCCACCTCTGACGTTGTCCGAAACGTTGATCAGGCCGGGAGGGTACCGCAGGACAACATCAGAAATGGCACACCCCGTCGGAGAGTATTTTTTTTGACTCCCCATTCCCCGTCCTTTGGCCCCCAGTCTTTTCCCTTTTTGTGCCTCTTTGTGCCTCTTTGTGGCTATCCTTCCTTTTCCTGCCTTTTCGCGGCTACTATTCTTGTGGCTTTTTGCAGATTCCCTTTGCGTTCCCTTCGCGGTCTTTGCGTCTTTGCGGTTCAATTGTGTTCTTCTTCGATGTCCGCGGGTGACTCACCAAACCGTGAGGCACGATTCCCGTAGAATCCCCAGATGATCCACTTTCTTTCCTTCCTGGTCGGTCTGGTTGTCGGGGTTCACCCGATCGAGGTGGCGGTCACGGGACCGGTCGCACGGGTGGAGATCCGACTTGACGGCGAAGCGTTGGCCCAGATCAAGGGCAGGCCCTGGCGAACCAAGGTCGACATCGGGCCGACCCTCAAGCCTGCTCTTCTCGAAGCTCTGGCCTTCGATACCGACGGACGTCTGTTGGGCCGGGACCGCCAGTGGCTCAACATGCCCAGACCACGAGCCGAGGCCGTTGTCATCCCTCGGCTCGATGAAGACGGGCTCGTCATCGGTGCTCATCTCCAATGGAATAGCGCCGAATTTCTGAAACCCAAGGCAGTCGATTTCCGCCTCGATGGAAAACCACTCAGTCACAATTCGGATTTGTCGGTCGACCTTCATGGCGCCGATCCCTCAACCCTCCATATTCTTGACGTTGAAATCCGATTCCCCGATCACATCGTCGTTCGCGAACAACTGGTTTTCGGCAAGGGCTATTCGAGTGACCTCAGTCTGCACCTGACAGCCCTGCCGGTGGTCGTGGACGATCCCGCTGCCTTCCCGCCCTCAGACGGACTCAAGGGTTGGTTCGAGGCACGAGGGAAACCGATTGAGGTGGCTGATGTCGAAAAGGGCAAGGCACAGTTGGTGATCGTCCGCGGCTCGTCGGTGGATAACCACCTCAAGGCACTTGAACTCAAGTTGGAGGAGAACGCGGAGAAAGACCGCAGTGACCGTCTCAAGGCCGATGTTTTCTTCCGGGTCATCGGCACCATTCCGACCGGAGGCCCTCGAGGCAACGCCCGCCTCTTCCCTTTCTCACAACCCAAAACCGTCGGTCGCAAGGGCCTGGCCGATGAGTTGGAGAAAGCCCGATTCGGCGACCTGCAATTCGGTCTTCACCGCCGGGCCGACGCCGTCGCCCTGGCCGGCCTGGAGGCCGCCGGCAGCAACCAACGACGTATCGTTCTGTTGATCCTCGGCCCCGAATCGAACGACTCCAGCGCCCACTCGCCGGCCGCCGTGCGATCCTATCTCGAAGCGCTCCGAGTACCCCTGTTCGTATTTGACGTAGCTGGTGACAGCCCGGCCTCCGAAGCATGGCGTCCGGTCGATGAGGTCATCGATCCCCTGAGGTGGCTGTCGTCGGTTCAGTGGCTCCAGGAAGATCTCGACAGCCAACGAATCGTCTGGCTGATCGGCCGACATTTGCCCGGCGACATCACCCTTGGACCAAAGGCCGAGGGTATTGAGTTGGTGCGGTAGCGTACGAGATTTGCCAAATCCTGTATGATACAGGCTGAAAAGGAGACGGGGATGCGCGCCGTCATCACGGGCACCGGCATGTACGTGCCACCAACGGTCGTCACCAACGACGACCTCATCAGAATCATGGACACCACCGACGAGTGGATCCGGCAACGGACCGGCATCGAAGAGCGCCGGTTCGTCGAGGTCGGTGTCGCGACCTCGGATTTGGCCGCTGCCGCCGGCAAGGCAGCGATCGCCGACGCCGGTCTCGAGCCTTCCGACATCGATCTGGTCGTCAATGCCACGATGACGCCTGACTACTATTTCCCGGGTCCGGCGCCATTGATCCAACACAAGCTGGGCCTTGGCAACATTCCATGTCTGGACCTCCGCCAGCAATGCATGGGATTCGTCTACGCACTCAACACCGCCGATGCTTTCGTGCGTTCGGGTCAAGCACGCAAGGTCCTGGTCATCGGCGCCGAGGTCCACTCCTGCCTGATGCCGTGGAAGAGCTGGGATGTGCTCCTTGGTCGAGAGGCCGGTCCGGTTCCACAGGAGGAGTATGAAAACAACACCCTGACCCGGGGAAGAACGGTACTGTTCGGTGACGGCGCCGGTGCAGTCATCATTTCCGCTGTAGACACTGAGGACAAGGGAGTCATCGACAGCCTGATCCACACCGACGGCAGCCAGGTGGAACGACTGTGGACCAAGGGTGGCGGCAGCGCCTTTAGGCCCTTCTTTACCTCGGAAATGATCGAGTCAGGGGACATCACACCGTTCGTCGATGGCCGAAGGGTCTACGCCCTGGCAGTCATCAACATGCCGCAAGTGGCGATCGAGTTGCTGGGACGTCACGGCCTCAAGCCCGATGACCTCGACCTCGTAATCATGCACCAGGCCAATTTGCGCATTAACGAGGGGGTCCAGAAACGTCTGGGGCTCCCCGACGAAAAGGTATTCAACAATATTCAGCGATACGGCAACACAACAGCCGGAACCATCCCCATCGCCTATCACGAAGCCCGCGCGGCGGGCCGTGTTTCTGAAGGTGACCTGGTGTGTTTCATCGGTCTGGGAAGCGGCCTCAACTGGGGCGCTATCCTGTATCGCGCGTAATCGGCCGGGCGGTGCCCTGAAGGACCGCCACGGCCTCGAGAGAAATGGAGGGCCCATGGCCCGGAAAATGCTTATCAACGCCACCAGACCCGAAGAGGTCCGCGTGGCCATCGTCCACAACACAACAATGGAGGCCTATGAAGTTGCGGCCTCGGAATCAGGCCTGATCAAAGGCAATATCTACAGGGGGATCGTCGTCAGCGTCCGCCCCGCCCTTGAGGCGGCCTTCGTCGATATCGGGACCGGCAAGGACGCCCTCGTCAGGGCCGACGACATCGTGCCCGAGGCCATGCACCGAAAACACTCGGGCAGCGGCCGGCCCCGTATCGAAAACATAGTGGATAAGGGCAAGCCCATCACCGTGCAGGTGACTCGAGACCCGATCGCCCACAAGGGCGCCCAGGCGACGACCAATATCAGTCTGGCAGGGCGCTACCTGGTTGCCATGCCCTTCGACGACGTGCGCGGTGTCTCGCGCCGCACCGAAGACGAAGAGGTCCGCAAGGCCGCGAAAGAAAAACTCGCATCCATGGACCTTCCCGAGAATCTCGGCATCATCGTGCGTACCAACGCGTTGGACCAGCCAAAGGCCACTCTCAATCGTGACCTCAGCGCACTGCACCGCCTGTGGAAGAAAATCAAGAAAGAAGCCGGCACCGGCAAGGGCACAAAACTGCTCTACTCCGACCAGGATCTGGTGGTGCAGGCTCTTCGTGACCATCTGGACAGCTCCATTACCGAGGTCCTGATTGACGACGACGAGGTCTTCGCCAAGGCCAAAGGCTACATGGCCAGCTTCATGCCGCGGGCCAAGACCCGTCTCATCCGCTACACCGAACGAATGCCGCTGTTCAGCAAATTCGAACTGGAAGATCAGATCGACCGGATCTATCAACGCAGCGTTGATCTCCCTTCGGGAGGTTCGATCGTCATTGACGGCACCGAAGCCCTGACCGCGATCGACGTCAATTCCGGCCGCGGGACCAAAGGCGGTTCCCAGGAAGAGAACGCGTTTCGCACCAATATCCAGGCGGCCTCGGCGGTCGCCCGACAACTTCGCATGCGTGATATCGGCGGTCTGATCGTGGTCGACTTCATCGACATGCGCGCCTCCAAAAACAATCGCGAGGTCGAAAAGACCTTACGCGATGCGATGAAGAGCGACAAAGCCCGGCACACCGTCAGCAAGATCTCGGCAAACGGTCTGCTGGAAATCAACCGCCAGCGCATCAAGAAGGCCCTTCAGCTACGGAGCCACCGGCCTTGCCCCACCTGTTCGGGGTCCGGCACCATTGCTAGTTCCGAGCTGGTGGGTCTGAGCCTGCTCCGCCGGATCGAGGCCCGAGCAGCCACCGGGCGTCTCCTGAGCGTCAGCATCGAGCTTCACCCGGAACTGGCCGACGCCCTGCAAAACGAACGGCGCCAAGAACTGGCGAGCTTGGAACGGGAATTCGACATCCGCGTCGAGGTCATCGCCGCGTCCGGGCTTCACCGTTCGGAGGAGCACATCGAGTGGGTCAAACGGGAGGAGCGGCGTAGCCTCACGGAGGCGCCTACCGAACAGGCGGCCGTCAGCGCTGCGGATCTGGCGGACGGGGTCGGCCATCAAGCAGCGAAACAAGAGACTCAGTTGGAACCGGAAGGATCCGTCACCGAGGAAACACCAACAGATGACGCCGCTCCAAAGAGCTCCCGCCGTCGCAGGCGGGGTGGTCGGCGACGCAAGAAGGCCGTTCTGAAAGATCAGGTCGAAGACACAACCGAAGGTGAATCACACGCGGCGCCTCAGGCCGAGGAACCCGTAGCGCCGGAGGCCACAGCTACCAAAACCGCAGATCCAGAGGCTGAGAGTGGAGAAAAGAAAAAACCACGCCGTCGTCGTCGACCCCGGCGGTCAAAGAAGGCCAAGACGGAGAACGGTAGTAGCGAAGCTGAATCGCAAGACACCCCCAAGAACGATAAGGACCCTGCCGAAGACGCAAAAAAGGACACACCTTTGATCGACAAGGCCCCGCCAGGGGGAGACCCGTTCGCTTATTGATCAGCACATGGTGGGCCAAAAAAAACACGGGTTGCCGCTGG
>JAOZPW010000103.1:9779-11993 GCA_029932545.1 Thermoanaerobaculales bacterium
CCGGATCCGGTTGAAAATTCAAGCTCCGAGCCTGGCGTGTGTTTTGAGGTCCGGATGGATTGATCGCCGGTCAGGCGGTTGTCGATCGATCCCGAAAAGGTCTCGATTTCGAAGTCGGCAATGGTCGAACCGGGCACCGCCAAGGTCAGGTCCCCGCTCATGCTCTCCACGTCGAGATCGCCACGATCAAGAGCTGCCTCGAGGGTGATGTCTCCTGAGACGGTCTCGAATTCTCCGCCGGAGAGCAGGCCACTTTCTACAGCGATGTCCCCACTGACCGACTCCGCCTCCAGTTCGCCCCGTACCTCACGAACCAGAATGTCACCGCTGACGGAGGCCAATTCCACCTGATCGGCGGCAAGCTCGACAATGACATCCCCACTGACGCTGGCCGCTTCAATTCCGGCCGGCGTTCCGAAGACCTTGACGTCCCCGCTGACCGATTCCAGATCGAGTTCTCCAAGAACCCGGGATACCGTTATGTCAGCACTGACAGCCTCGACTTCGATGGCAGACCCTGAAGGAACCATCACCTTGAGGTCGGCATATGCTGATTTCTTGGAATTATTCGGATATTTGACCTCGATCCTGGTGTGATCCCCGGTGACCTCGAACTCAACTTTTTCGATAGAGTCGGCGAGGGTGCCGGTCAGTTCGACCTCGGCTCTGTCCCAGCCCTCAACATCAATCAAACCTGCGATGTTTATGACCTCGACCGTTCCATCAGGCGCCACTGCACTGGTTTCGTTGACCGGCTTGTCGGCCCAGCCAATCATCGAGACCAGGCAGATGACACACACAACACTCAATACATTCTTTTTCATGATTCCTCCTTGTTGTGGGTCAGAGAGAGAATAAATCCGTGGAATTCGCGCCCAAATGTGCCGCAGATTTGGCTTGCCCGATTGAGCGGAACCGGAGGTGTAGCCCGAGCTACATTGAGGATTCCGCAATTGAGAGCGAGCTGAAGATGCGGTGCAGTTGGGATGCGAAAACATGGAGTTCTTCTTTCTCTGGCCCTACTAGGTCCGCGAGGGCATTCGGGCTGCCCAACGGAGCATTTCTATTTGACGGTGATAGGCCAATCGCAAATGCCGGTCGAGGCGTCCCTCGCCGGGGTTTGCGGCCAACACCGTCTCGATGTCGTCAATGGCCCGATCGATCAGGGCCAGATTACTTTCGATCACTTGCATTGTCTCGGGCGAAATCTCCCCGCTCCGCGCCTGTACGACCTCCAACAGTTCATCCCGAGCCTGTCGGTATTCCAGCCGAACATCGTCAAGGGTTGCCGTTTGGTTGCCTGCCTGCACAATTCCGGGTTGCGTCGACAACTGAAGCTGCGACCCGGTATTCGGGGCCCGTAACTGGCTGAGTGCAAATCCAGCGACAACCAGAGCCGCCACGGCCAGGACCACGCGGCGAACCAGCTTTCGTGACGACGGCTGGCCCGTCAGGCGTCCTTCGATATCGGGCCAGAGATTGCGGCTGGGCTCCATTTCACTCGGCAAGCCGGCTGCCGCCGTCACCAGCGAACGGAGGTCATCCATGTGCCGATGACACTCAGGGCACGAGTCCAGGTGCATTTCAAGTCGCTCCCTCAGATCCGGCGCCAGATCGTCGTCCACGGCATCGTTCATCCACAGTCGATAGTCTTTGCATTCTTTCATTCGAGTGCCTCCCTCAACAATCGCCGGGCTCTATGGAGATGGGCCTTTGAGGTCCCTTCAGCCATGCCTGTCATTTCCGAGATCTCCCGATGAAGATAGCCTTCAACGTCATGGAGCACGAAGACTGCCCGAGCGCCTTGGGGCAGTCTCGCGATCGCACGCTCGAGATCCAGACCGTGCAACGATCGACCCGAGGATTTGGCGGCAGAGAAGGGTTCCACGGTGGAGAGGTCCTCGGCCCTGAGGTCTTCTCTGCTCTCCGACCAGCGGCGATGACCTAGTACTGCGTTGACCGCCACCCGGTGGAGCCAGGTACCGAATGCCGCCTTTCCACGGAAGGAAGCCAGCCCGGTCCATGCTTTGACGAATGTCTCCTGGCACAGGTCCTCGGCAAGGGTCACGTCGCCACACAGTCTCCTGCACAGCGCGTAGACTCTCTTTGAGTGGGCTCTGTAGAGAGCCTCGAACGCTCGGACGTCACCTCGTTGGGCCCGTTTGACCAGCAGGCGATCATCGACACCAGCCGGCCCCTGCCTTTGGGCCTCGC
>JAOZPW010000384.1 GCA_029932545.1 Thermoanaerobaculales bacterium
TGGTGGTAGGTTACCATGAAAATTCTAAGTATGTTTGAGGATTTTCATGGAAACTTAGGGTTCGCGCAAGAAAAATTCCCTGTACCGAGGGTGGATAGACGCAATACACTGGACTCGGATTGAACAAGGAGGATTTCATGTCACCGAGAATGGATCTTGAGATGTTGAATGCTATTCCACCGTGGGAGTGGCCGAACGATGCCGGCGCCCTGTTCATTGAGGTCCTTCGCGATAACGAAGCGGAGGAATCCGACCGTTTGATTGCCGCAGAACTTGCCGGTGATTTCACGGTTGTCAACGACGAGATATTCGACATTCTGCTCTCAATTATTGGCAATGAAGAGGAGACGGCGAGCTTGAGGGGAACGGCGGCTATTGCCCTGGGACCTGCCCTCGACCACTCCGCGATGGAGGGGTTCGACGACCCTGATGATATGCCGATCTCCGAGCCTACATTTCTCAAGGCCCAGGAATTACTTCGCAAGCTCTTCATGGATGGAGATGTTCCGAAGGAGGTTCGGCGGAGGATCCTGGAGGCATCGGTACGTGCTCCACAGGACTGGCACCAGGAAGCGGTCCGCGATGCCTACTCAAGCGACGATGACGATTGGAAACTGACGGCTGTCTTCTCGATGTGTTACGTCGGGGGGTTCGAAGAACAGATTCTCGAGGCCCTGCGAAGCGACAACGAGGAAATTGAGTTCGAGGCTATTCATTCAGCCGGAAACTGGGGACTGGATGCAGCGTGGCAGCATATTGAGGGGATTGTGACGGCGGCAGACCAAAACAAGTTGTTGCTACTGGCCGCGATCGAAGCGCTCGCGACCATTCGTCCAGATCAGGCGGGCATGGTTCTCGTAGACCTGACTCTCCGCGACGATGAAGAGGTCGTCGATGCGGCCAACGAAGCCATGGCGATGGCCGAGACCATGGCGATGCTCGAGGGAAGTCTTGATGGCCATATCGAGGAGGAGGATCTGTTCCCGTAAGCGCACCTTGGCGAATCAGTCTTCATCGCCCACAAAGACATCATAAATGACCTCCACGTCCTCATCCTCATCGTTCCACTCCCTCTCTGCGCCCGGAGGTACGATGATCGGCGCGACGAATGGATCTTGTTTGTCGATCAGGTCTTTGATGGTCGAGACGGCAAAGGTCAGTCTTCTGGGAAAAGGGCCTTCGAGGAGCTCTTTCGCCGCTTCGAATTCACCGAGTTCTCTCTTGATTTCGGCCATCATGATCCGGTCTTCTTCGCCGGAATGGTCAAGTAAACCGAAGAGCCTTTTGATGTTCCCCGACTCTCGGTCGGATAGGGGTATTTCATGATCATCGAACCCGTCAGCGAACATATACCTTCTCTCGTTATTTTCTGACCACCAAACACGCACCCGAAGGTGTCGTTCTTTGTTCTCGGGCAGTTCGCCTTTCTCCAGCACGGAGAAAATTTCGTCGGTCGAGGGAGTTTCATAATGTTCGGCGTTTTTGAGTTCCGGGTCAAAGTCATCCGGGTCAAGAATGAAATTCCCATTTTCGATATCGTCAGGATCGATGTCATCGGGATAGAAGTCATCAGGAAATTCGCCCAAGTATTCCTGCTCATCAATCCAAAGAAAGGCTTCGCAATGAGGGCATTTCACCAGCCAATCCCCAACCGGGCACATTGAGGCCATCAACCTGCCATCGGTCCAAAGACACGCACCAAAGGTATTGGTCGACTGAATGTTGGTTTCCTCAAAAAAGCCCTGACAGGCCGAACATCTCCTGATCAGTGGTGGTCCAATTCGCATAGGATCCTCCTGGTTCTTCCCTTCACGATACACCGGCGGAAAACCGGCCTCCTCCAAAACCAAAGCCTGTGATATTCCGGCTCTCTTCGGCCAGGTCTTCGAGGATTGTATTGAGGTCGGTGGGTTGCCCCTTCTGTAAATTCCAGAGCAGGCGTGATTCGAGTTCCCGAATCAGTTCTGCGATCTGGGCGCCAGATTGGTTGTTGGTGTGTTCGACCAGGCGTTCAAAAGTAATGTCGTCGAGGGGGTCGAGCACGGTCGAGGTGTTCACGAGGTGCACAATCATCTGTCGTCTCAGGCCGGCGTCGGGCAGTTCGAACTCGATCAAACGGTGGAAGCGGCCGGGGCGGTCTGAGGGGTGGAGGGCCGTGCCGAAGGTCTCGGGACGGTTGGTGGTCGCCAGGATGCCGAGCCCTGAGAGGTCGGTGAAGCCGTCCATGTGACCGAGCAGGGCGCCGTAGACCCTGGGGTCGTCGCCCGGCCCCTCTAGACCGTTGAGATCTTCCAGGATGAGCAGTGCCGGTTTGCAGTCGGAGGCCAGGCGGAAGATCTCGGCCGGCCCGATGCCCGCAAGAACGCCAGGGGGAACCCAGATGGTCGTAACCGGAAGTTGGGCGGAAAGCCACCTTGCGGCCAGGGTCTTGCCCACGCCGGGAGGTCCGGCCAAAAGCACGCCCCGATGCTGAAGGGTCTGGGGCCACGGCGCCGGGTCATCGAGGAATGCAAAGGATCGGCGGAGGATGTCTTTGACGCCCGCCGGCAGGATGACGTCTTCATCCGCTACGGCCGAAGGTGGCAGGAAGGTGATGCCACTCTCTCCCAGGGTGACAGTCTTACCATTGATCGGGCCGTTGTCCCGTCGCAGGCGCAGGGTCCAATCGGCAACGCCCTGAAGGCGCTCTTTGTCCTCGTGTCGTACGGTGACGCGGATCAAAATCGCCTCATCGTCGTCGCACTTGTGGATGCCGACGATCATCTTGAGGCGGTCGAGCCCGTTGTGGCAGACCAAGACCTCGCCCTCAGTGACCATCAGTTCGGTCCGGTCGTGATCGACGGCGATGTCCTGCCGTGTCAAACCGGCCGAGTCAACACAGTCCGCACACCCCGCGTCCAGGCCGGAATCGGGCCGGTCGAGGGCCTCGGTGACGACTTCAGGGTCAGCCACGATCGAATGGAAGAGGGTGTAGCCGAATATTCTGAGGGCCGGAGGAAATCTGAGAATCAGATGAGCCCTCTCGTGGGGTTCACGCCGCAGGAATTGTCGAACTCGAACGGTGTTGTCCATGATCACTCCAATCAATCAGTTGAGCTCGAGGCGAAGTGGCCGGGAGCGGCGGAAATTGTT
>JAOZPW010000385.1 GCA_029932545.1 Thermoanaerobaculales bacterium
GCGTTGAGGGGCAACTGGTCGAAGTCACGTTATTTTCGATGATGCCCCACACGATTCACTTCCACGGACTCGATGTTGACCAGGCAAACGATGGCGTTCCCGGCACGTCGGGCTATGTCGGCATGCAACATGGCGGCGGTGGCGGTGGCGGAGGCGGTGGAATGGGCATGGGCTTCGGCCGAGTCGACGGTTATCAATCGCTCGGCAATCAGTTCACCTACCGTTTTACCGCGCCCCATGCGGGGACCTACGCCTACCATTGCCATGTCGATACCGTACTCCACTTCGAGATGGGCATGTATGGCACGGTGATCATCAGACCCCCGAATGGCCGCGCCGACCTCGCATGGGAAGGAGGGCCTGCCTACGACAGAGAGTATGTCTGGCATCTCCACACCTTTGACAGCTCGTGGCATGGCGAAAGGGTCAGTGGCAGACAGACCGCCCGCCACCGGCCGGACTATTTCATGATCAACGGCTCGGACGGCGCCAATGCCCTCGATGATCCGACCGTCGCAATTTCCGCACTGTCGGGTGACCGCATCCTGATACGGTCCGGAAGTCCTCTCCGGAAAAGCTGCTGATAGCTGTACATGGCCGGTCAGCTCTCTGTTTTTCAAGCGCCGGCGCCAGATCACCCGGGTAGACTTCTCTCACCGGGGTGCGTTTGGAAGGGTGACGAGGAACCGGGCGCCGGCAGGGAAGCTGCGGTCTAACTTGATGCCCCCGCCGGATGCCTCGACCAGGCGCGCGACGATCGAAAGGCCGAGGCCGGTCCCCCCCTCTTTGGTCGAGAAGAAGGGATCGAAGAGTGATTTAGCGACGTCGTCAGTCATGCCGTTTCCGCTGTCCTCAATGCCCAGGGTGATGCTATCCCCGGATTGTCCGACGATGCCGACCCGAATCACTCCACCCTTCGGCATGGCCTCCGAGGCATTGAGAAAGAGATTGAGCAGAATCTGCCGAAGATGATCTTCGCCCACCGAGACCGACACCCCGAGCCGCTCGGCATCTGCCTCAATCTTGATTCCTCCCGAATCCAGATCCCGACGAAGCAGGTCCAGGGTACCGCTGAGGACCTCTCCCAGGTTGCACTTTGCCGGTGAACCGTCGGCGAGTTGGGCCTCGGCACGCACGAATTGAAGAAACTCGGTGAGAATCCGGTTGAGCCTATCGGTTTCTTCAGAAACCACGGCCAGGAGTTCGATCGAGAGATCTGATGGAGGTTTGGCAAGTCCCTCTTCACACTGCTCTTGAAGCATTTCCACCGAGGTCTTGATCGAGGCCAGAGGATTGCGGATCTCATGGGCCAGTCCTCCGCTCATTCGGCCCAGGGCCGCGAGGCGTTCCGAGCGCCGAAGCTCTTCCTCCATCTCGAAGAGTTCGAGGGTCTTTTTCTTGAGTCCCTCATGGGCCCGTTCCCGGTCCAGGCCGGCCTGTTTTTCCGCGTCGAGGGCCAACCGTGTGCGTGACGACAGCCACCCGGTCAGACCGCCGATGACGTAGTACATCAGGATCTCGATCAGCCGGAAGATGAAGGTGTAGGGCGCATCCCATCCGTGCATCGCGTGAGGAAGAAAAACCACGCTGACGGCCAGTGCGGCCAGCAAGCCGCCTCGAGTTCCAAACCACAGTCCGGCGAGAACGATCGGAATGTAATAAGCACGCAGGAGAACGTCATGAAATGCGCCTGCCCGGACATCGATCGTGTAGTGCAAGAGTGTGATGACCACGATCGAGCCTGCAACCAGGGCGAATCTCCAGGAATTCTGCTTTTCGGACGTGGGCGAGGAGTACATCAGTCCCCCGCACCGTCACCGCTGCCGTGTTTCGGGATGATCCCGAACTTCTGAAGGCGGTAGGAGAACGCCTGGCGCGGCATGTGAAGGAGCTTGGCGGCCTGAGTCTGATTGTGATTGCTCTGGTTCCAGGCCGCCTCGAGAAGGCCTCGTTCGACATCCTCAAACGGCACACCGTTTTCGGGAAGCACGATATTCTTCGGGTCGAAGGGCCCGGGTCCCGAGGTCCTGGGTCCGTCTTGGGCCTGAACCATTTCCAGGTCGAGCGACGAGAAACCTGGATTCAAGGCGCAAACCCTCAGAATCATATTTTCCAATTCGCGGACGTTACCGGGCCACGGCCTTTTCTTCAGTTCCTCCAGCGTTGCTTCGGGTACCAAGGCCTCTTCGGCGCCCTGCCGAACAAGGAAGTGATGGAGCAGTTCTCCGAGGTCGCCTGAACGTTGGCGGAGCGATGGTATCTCGATCGGAACGACGGCAAGTCTATAGAAGAGGTCTTGGCGGAAGAAGCCCTCTTCGATTCTTTTCACCAGGGGCTGGTTGGTGGCTGAGACAACCCGAACGTCGATCGGACGAGGCGTGGTGTCGCCGATTCTCTCGATCTCACTTTCCTGGAGAACCCTGAGGAGCTTCGCCTGGAGATCCATCGGCATGTCTCCGATTTCGTCGAGGAAGAGGGTCCCTCCGTCGGCGGCTTCGAATTTTCCCTCCCGGTCGGTCGTCGCGCCGGTGAAGGCCCCCTTTCGATGCCCGAAGAGCAGTGATTCCAGCAACTCTCCGGGAACGGCGGCACAGTTGAGTACAACAAAGGCGCCGTTCTCGGCTCGCGGACCATCGAAGTGGAGCGCCCTCGCGACCAGTTCCTTGCCCGTTCCGCTCTCGCCGGTTATCAATACCGGGGCGTTGCTGTCGGCCAACCTGGAGACCATGTTCCTGAGACTCTCCATCACGTCCGAGGCGCCGATCAGTCGATCGACGGCACGGCCGCCCGAGACCTTCTCCCTCAAGAAACGGTTTTCCTTTCGGAGTCTGGAAAAGTCGGCGGCTCGATCAACGGCCAGGCGGAGTTCCTGGCGATTGATCGGTTTCGTCACAAAATTGAAGGCACCCGCCTGCATGGCTTCGACGGCGCTTTCGATCGATCCGTAGGCCGTGATGACAACGACCGGAATTTCGATGCCTCGGCGTTTCAATTCTTCCAGGAAGGTCAGACCGTCCATGACCGGCATGTTGAGATCGCAGAGGATAACGTCGGGACTTTGGGTCTGGAGAGTCGCCAGGCCTTCTTCGCCATTGACCGCGGTGGTCACGCCATAGCCGGCTTTCTCCAG
>JAOZPW010000386.1 GCA_029932545.1 Thermoanaerobaculales bacterium
ACAGTTCTCATTCTTCGCCAGGAACGGTTCGATTTAATTTCGGCTCTCGGTCAGAGATTTCCTGGTTGGTGTTTCATGTCCTTCTTGCCAAGCAACCGTATCCAGGTCCAAATGGGCACAGGCGAGAAGTCCAGCCTTTTCCCGGGCGAGAGTTGACGTGCCGGATCCGGAATTTCCGAAGATCACGATTCTATGCATCTGAACGATCGTTCAACCCCACGCTCCGGCTTTTTGGAGCTTCTTGACTCTCCGAACGAACATCTTTCGTTTGAGTCCTCGGATGTGGTCGATCAGGAGGATCCCGTTGAGATGGTCGATCTCGTGACATAGGGCCTGGGCAAGGAGTTTTTGGCCATGGATTTCCCGCCACTTACCGGTGGCATCCTGGGCCCGCACGGTAATGGACTTGGGTCGCTCGAAGGTCGTAAACAACCCGGGAAAGGACAGGCATCCCTCTTCCATCGACATCCGGTACTCCTGGCTGGTGATTTCGGGATTGGCCAGGACGGTTCTTTGCTCCGGGTCTTTTCCAACAGAGAGGTCGAGGACTGCGAGTCGGAGATTGATACCGATCTGGGGGGCGGCGAGACCGAGGCCGGGGGCGGCCCATGAGGTCTCAAACATCTCGGTGACCAGGGTGTGCAACTCCTGGCCGAAGGCTTCGACCGGTTCGTTGGGCGCCACCAATCTTGGGTCGCCCCAGAGAAGGATAGGCTGCCGCCCCATCAATCTTCCCGCATTTTCTGGATCACAGCTTCGACAGTTGCCTGAGCACGGGATTCATAGAAGTCCTCGAGGACGGTCCGGATGCCTGGATGTTCGGCGGCAATGCCGTCAACCGCGTCCTTGGTCAGTTCGATGGCGTTGACGACCGACTTGGCCGTAATCGTAGCCGTTCGCGGTTTCCCGGTCAGGAGGGATACTTCGCCGAAGAAATCACCCTCTCCCAGTTCCGCCAACTGAAGGTGTTCACCTCGTTCACCTCGAGTGAATACCTTGACTTCGCCCGAGACCAGGAGGAATAGACTGTGGCCTTCTTCACCCTCGGTGACGATGATGTCTCCCTCCTGGTATGAGCGGAGACTGGTCGAGGCCAGGAGATCTTCGAGGGCCTCTTTTGGGAAAGCCGAGAAGAGAGCCGAAGACCTTCGTTCTTTGTCTTCGGCCGACGGGGCGTCTTCTTGAAGGTCTTGTGCGTGTTTTCGTGCCTTGTTCTTCGCCTGATCAATGGCCAGACGTTCTTCCAGAGGAAGGTGAGCCTTGGCTTCTTCCTCAATCAAGCGTGCCAATTCCGAGTGAACGTCCGCCTCGTTGGGGTCAAGTCGGAGCACTTTTTTGTAGAGGGCAACAGCCTTGGCGAAGAAACCGTCTTTGGCGTATTTCTGTGCGAGTTCCTTGTAGAGGGTTATTGCCTTTTCCCGGTCTCCCCCGAGGCCGAGGATCTCCGCCTGGCGCAGAAGGAGATTGAACTGAGAGGGGTCCCTCTTTAACTCATTGACCACCGCGGCCAAGGCCTTGTCGTAGTCTTTGGCGCCAAGATACTTGTCCAGGTTCTCGAATTTGGGCTTATTGAATCCGAACATCATGTCTCCATACGGTGTCTGGTTGCGTGCCAGGCTTCCCTGGCGTGTTCCTTGATGGTGTGTCCAGAACGGGTCAGGATGATGCCATCTTTCACGACAGGGGAGCCATCGACGACGACATGCCGAACGTCACCGGCCGTTGCGCCAAATACCAATCTCGAGGCAGGGTTACCATCAGGTTGCAGTGACCAGGCGTCGAGGCCGACGACGGTGATGTCAGCGGCCTTTCCGGGTTCCAGGGTGCCAACGGTGTCCTCGAGGTGGAGTGCGCGGGCGCCTTCTCTGGTCGCCATCGCCAGAATCGACCACGCATCCAGTGCTGTCGGGCCGTGCCGAAGGGTGTGAAGGCTTCCGGCAAGGGCCATCTCGTGGAAGATCGAGAGTCGGTTGTTGCATGGCGCCCCGTCGGCGCCCAGACCAACCGAGATCCCAAGGTCCAGCAGTCCGGGGACATCTGCGATGCCGGAGGCCAATTTCAGATTGGCTCCGGGACAATGGCAAATCCTGGTTCCGGTCTTGGCCAGCCGCTGTTTTTCTTCGTCGTTCAAATGAACGCCGTGAGCAAGGACGACGTCGGAGCCTGTCAAGCCGACGCTGTGCAGATAGTCGATGTTCGTGCGATTGAAGCGACGCCGGACCTCCTCGATCTCACCGATGCTTTCGGATGCGTGTGTTTGAAGAAGCCAGCCGTTCGATCGGGCCAGTGCAACGCAGTCCTCCAGGAGGCCCTTGGTGCATGACAGGGCGAAGCGAGGCGCGACGGCGTATTGCAGGCGCCCGTCAGCAGCTCCGTGCCACCGCCGACCCAGGTCTGCCGCCTCGGCAACCGAATCGTGGCGGTCTTCCGCCAGGGCAGGAGGCAGGCCCTCTCCGTCGTCCATGTGGGTTTTTCCGGAGATCATTCGGATGCCGAGTTCCTCGGCAACTCTGAATACGCGGTCATGGTTGTGGGTAGTGCCAAAATCCATGACCGTTGTCGTTCCCCCGCACAGCAATTCCGCGATGCCCAACTCGGCTGCGGCCTGGACGCCGTCGCCGTCCAGAGCGGCCTCATAGGGCCAGGTTCGGGTCTGAAGCCAGTCCAGGAGTTCCAGTCCGTCTGCCTGATGTCGAAGGAGGGATTGCACGACGTGGACGTGGCATTGAACGAACCCGGGGACCACCAGTGCTTCGGAGGCGTCAATCGTCTGTCGGGCCGGGATTTCATCTGTCTGATGACGGCGAATCTCGAGAATCTTTCCGCCGTCTATCAGCACGTCCCCGGAGAAATACTCTCCGTTTGTGACCATTGGAACCACAGTCCCGCCCTGGATGACAAGATCGATCATGCTCCATGCTCTCATATCGGGGGTGGTGGTGGATACTTGAACCTTGTGAATCCATCCGCCGTCAATGGCCTACATCACTCCAAGTGGACTGCCCACCTTGTCCAGATCGTCCATTCTGTCCACTTCTCACCTGGCAAAGCCGGAACCAGAAAACGCATGCCCGGTCCGCCGGGTAGCTAGTTCCCATCCGGAAAGTCCGGCTGGGAACT
>JAOZPW010000104.1 GCA_029932545.1 Thermoanaerobaculales bacterium
TGGGTGACGAAGGCGTCCAGTTCTTCGAAGCTGCCCTCGTCGAGAATCTTCTGCAACCGCTCCCGGGCCGTGTACTTGCCCTGGGCGTGTTGCTTCTCAATTCGGGCCGCCCCGCCACCCTCGTGTGCCTGTTCCCTCTTGTTGGCCAGTTCCAGAATCTTCCGCTCGATGCTCATGCGGCCCTCCGGCGGCGCGCATTGTCCTCCCATGTCGTGCGAAAGGCAAGTATTTCCGCAGTTGGTGATATATGGAAGGGGTGGGGAAGGGGGCGCTCTTGTTTTTCGTCGCTACGATAGACCGGTCCCGGTTGAGCTAAGATCATCCGATGGAAAGAATCCCTGAAAAGCACGCTTTTAGAGGCAAGGCCGCATGTATCGCCGTTGGTTCGGAACTGCTGGGTGACGCCAAGCTGGATCTGAACTCGCTGGAAATCACACAGACCCTGGAGACGTACGGCTTTAACGTCGTGGAAAAGCGTGTCGTCGGCGACAGTGTCGAGCGGATCGCGGCGTCGATTCGGGAACTGATGAATGGCTGCGAAGTTGTCATCGTCACCGGCGGTCTGGGGCCGACGGCAGATGACGTAACCCGGGAGGGTGTGGCCCTGGCGCTTGCACGGGAGTTGTTCTTCGATCCCGAGGTCGAGGTCTGGCTTCAGGAGCGCTATCAAAGGGTGGGGCGTACGATGCCGGAGATCGGCCGGTCGATGGCGATGGTCGTTGAGGACTCCGAAATCATTCGAAACACTGCCGGATCGGCGCCGGGCATCCTGGTCGAAGAGGACGGGCGACTCCTGGCTGTCTTCCCGGGCGTCCCGTGGGAGATGCGCTCGATGGTCGAATCGCACCTCAAGGCGCGTCTCGAGCAACGGTACGACGGCTCGATTCGGCGATCGAGGACGCTCTTGATGGGTGGGGTGGTCGAGTCTGAGGTTGAAGGGCGCATTCGCCATCTCTACGATCGGTTCGGCCGGGACAACGTCACGATTCTCGCGTCTTTCGGGGTCTTGCGGCTGGTACTGACGGCTACGGGCGCCGAGGCGCAAGTCGAACAGGACCTCGACCGGATGGAAGAGGCCTTCAGGGAGATTCTCGGAGATGACGTAGCCGGTATCGATATCCCGGGTTTAGCTCACGTTGTCATTCCGGCCCTGGTGGATTCGGACAAGACGCTGGCCACAGCAGAAAGTTGTACCGGAGGCTTGGTCGGCGCGGCCTTGACCAACGTCTCGGGATCTTCGGATGCCTACATGGGTGGCGTCGTCAGCTACTCCAACCAGGCCAAGGAGGAGATGGTCGGCGTACCCCACGAGATTCTGGTTGAACACGGTGCGGTGTCCGAGCCGGTTGTCCGGGCGATGGCCGAGGAGATCAGGAAACGGTTTGGGACTGATTGGGGTCTTGGGGTCACAGGCATTGCTGGACCGTCGGGAGGTACCGACGAGAAGCCGGTCGGCCTGGTCCATTGGGCGGTGGCGGGCCCGGACGGAGTTGTGGCACGACATCGTGTATTTCCCGGCGACCGGGAAATCGTGCGGCAGTGGAGCGTCAATGTTGTATTGGATCTCCTGCGGCGGCAGTTACTCGTTGGAGCGAAATGAAAGGGAACAAGGAAAGAAACGCAGAGACGCAGAGACGCAGAGAGAAAAACGAGGAACAGCTTCGGGCATTTGTTGCGATCGAATTGCCTGACGAGTTGGTTGGCACCATTGTCTCAGATCGTCGAGAACTGGAGGGTAGACTTCCAAAGGCCCGGTGGGTGTCCAAGGAGAACCAGCATCTGACCCTCCGGTTCCTGGGAGAGGTGCCTCGGGATGGGCTCGAGACAGTGGCCGAGCGGTTGGCGGCAGGTCTCGAGGGTGTTCCCTCAGTGATGGTTTCCCTGGGCGGCGCCGGGTTTTTCCCCAGTTCCGCTCGGCCCCGGGTGGCGTGGGTCGGCGGAGAGACGGTTGGTATCGAGTCGGTCCTCGAAGGCGTCGACAAGGCGGTGTCGGCGCTCCATCTTGGACCCCGCGACAAACCATGGGGCCTCCACTTGACCCAGGCGCGTCTAGTGAAGCCGTGGCGGGCGGGTGCGGTTCGGGCCTTTCTCGAGTGGGGTCAGGCTCTTCACCTACCATCGTTTCAGGTGCGAGATGTGGTGGTGTTTACCAGCGAATTGCGGCGCGGTGGAGCCGTGTACACTGTTTTCGAGAGGATTCGATTGGCATGATTGGTGAAGTCTTGATCGTGGTGGGGGCCTATTTTTTGGGCTCTCTTCCGACAGCCCTGCTCGTAGTCAAGTGGGTAACTGGGAGGGACATCCGTCTTTCCGGTTCAGGAAATGTTGGTGGGACCAACGCCGCTCGGGCTGCGGGATTGAGGATCGGCGCCGTCGTTACCCTGGTTGACATGGCCAAAGGCGCCCTCCCGGTGATGGTGATGCAGTGGTACGACCCAGCCAGCCGGTGGCTGGCCCTTGCGATGCTGGCTGCAGTTGTTGGTCATATTTTTCCGGTCTGGCTTCGTTTTCGTGGCGGCAAGGGTGTCGCCACCGCTTTTGGCGCTTTCCTGGTATTGGCGCCGGCAGCCGCCGGTGTGGCGTTTCTTGTCTGGTTGGTGGTGGTCGTCGTCGGACGGTTCGTCGCCCTGGGGTCGATGATTGCTACCGCCTGTTTCCCGGTGTTGCTCTTTTTGATGGAGCATCCACCTGAAGCGGTGATGTGGGCCGTCGTCGCTGTCTCAGTGCTGATTGTTATAAAGCATCGTCCCAATATGGAAAACCTGGTGCGGGGAATCGAACCCCGCATCGGTTTTGAGGACTGGGATCACAAGGGGAAATCATGAAGGTCAGTGTATTTGGATTAGGTTCATGGGGCACTGCCCTGGCCCAGCAAATGGCGAGAAGGGGTCTGGACGTTCGTGCCTGGGCCCGGGAATCCGAAGTCGCCGAAGGCATCAATCAAAATCACAGAAATCCGCTGTTTCTCAATGATCTCGATTTACATCCAGCATTGATTGCCAGCTCGGATTTGGAAATGGTGGCCCGGCACTCGGATGTGTGGATCTGGGTTGTGCCGGTTCAGTTTTCTCGGCCTTTGATGGACATGCTGAGTGGATTTTTGCGGCCTGCGGTCAGAGTGGTTTCGTCGTCCAAGGGTATCGAGAGCTCGACCCTGAAACGCATGGACGAAATTGCCTTTGATGAACTCAATCTGCCCCCAACCCGATTCTGTGCCCTGTCGGGGCCGACCTTTGCGCGGGAAGTTGTGCAAGGGGTTCCTTCTTTGGCGGTGCTGGCCTGTCCGGACATCCTGGTGGCCGCTCGTCTGCAAGAGGCTTTTTCGGACCGCCATCTCCGGTTCTATGCCGGTCGGGACCTTGTCGGCGTCGAATTGGCAGGGGCCCTGAAGAACCCGGTGGCCATCGCCGCGGGAATTATTGACGGCCTGGGGCTGGGCGCCAATACGCAGGCGGCTCTGATGACGCGGGGTCTGCACGAGATCACGCGTTTGGGGGTAGCGATGGGTGCGGACAGCTCGACCTTCAGGGGCTTGGCCGGTATGGGCGATTTGATCCTGACCTGCACCGGGGCACTTTCAAGAAACCGAACGGTGGGGCAGCGTTTGGGGCGAGGGGAGTCGCTGCAGGCCATCCTGGCATCGATGAATGAAGTCGTTGAAGGCGTCAGGACCACTCCCGCCGCCGCCAAACTGGCGAAACAACACAGGGTTTACATGCCGATTGTTGACACCATCAGTGATCTTCTCCTGGGAAAGACGGATCCCGAGGAAGCGGTTCACGACCTGATGACGAAGGAACTCAAGGAAGAAGCGACGCTGTAGGAGCTGTCAGCTGTCAGCTCTCAGCTCTCAGCTCTCAGCTCTCAGCTCTCAGCCGGCGCTTGCTATGCCATTGGTACCGATCGCTTGGCGAGGAGCTGGTCCTCTGGATCCGATCAGAACTGTTCGAGCGCGCTGTCCGACTGACAGCTGATAGCTGACGGCTGACAGCCGCTGAGCCTGAATCCACTTTGCTTGCCGAAGACGTTTCAGGCTCAGCTTTTACCCCCCCGGTACTTCCCCTTTGGGGACTCTCAAGCCGGGAACCAAATGACGCTCCGGGATGACGGCGATGGCGCGGGGTCGGACGGGGCAGACCTGTTCGCACAGCCCGCACCCGGTACACGCCCCGCTGCCTACGAGGGGTCTGCCGCCGATCATCATCAGGGCCGAGTGGGGGTAGGGGCAGGCCTTGAAGCAGAGGTCGCAAATCTGCCCCTTGAAGGTCACACAGGTCGTCGGGTTGACCCGGGCGATACCGATTCTGATCCGTTCGGGGCTTTCGGGCTTGATCAGAGCGTTCTCCGGGCAGGCCGGCGCGCACGGGATATCTGTACACATCAGACAAGGTTGGCTTAATGCCTCGATCGCGGGCAGGATCTTCCCATCCGAGTCCTCGATCTTGAAAATTGCGCCTGGGGGACAGGCCTCGATACAGTCGTCGCATCCGGTGCATTTTTCGAGGAAATCCTCGTCGGGAAGGAGGGCGCCGGGGGGCCGAAGGAGGATCCTGGGTGGCTTCTCGGTTGCGGTTCGAGAGGCCGTTGCCGCATTTCTGGCGGCGTCAAACCACGACGTGAAGAACTCTCGTCTTGACCGGTTCACTGTCTGGTCACCAGGGGCCGGGCCCCTAAGGGCACAGGAATTTCGGACCATGGCGCCGGTTCGTCGATGGTCATGATCTCCACGCCCGCCAAGGCTTCTGAGATCAGGGAGTCGATGTCCAACGACTCTTCTGCCTTGTGCAACTCCCGAGCGGTCGACCGGGTGGCCGGACGCTCAGGGACCAGAAAAGAACAGCAGTCAAAATGTGGAAGGATCGAGGTCTCGAACGATCCTATGCGGCGCGCCGTATTAATGATTTCTTGTTTGTCCAGGGAGATCAACGGCCGGAAGATGGGGACCTGGGCGATGGATTCGACCGCCGCGAGGTTTTCGATCGTCTGGGAAGCGACCTGGCCCAGGCTCTCGCCGGTGACCAGCGCAGGGGCTTTGAACCGTGAGGCAAGACGCTGAGAGATTCGGATCATGAACCGCCGATAGAGGAGGACTCTCAATCGGGCAGGACAGTTGGCGACGATCTGTTCCTGGATCGGCAGTAACGGCACCATCGCCAGCTGGCACCGGCCCTGGTACCTCGCCAAGATTCGGGCGAGGTCTACAACTTTTTCCAGGCTGGCGGGGTCGGTCCGCGGGACCGAGTGAAAGTGCGCAAAATTCAGACGGACGCCTCGCTTCATCATCTGATAGGCGGCAACCGGAGAGTCGATGCCGCCGGAGAGCATGCAGGTTGCCTTGCCACCCGATCCCGATGGCAGGCCGCCTGGGCCGGCAACGCGCCGGGTCCAGAGATAGAGCCCATCACGATCGACGAGGAGATGAACCGTCAGGTCCGGGTGGGTCAGGTCAACTTTCCAACCTGTCAGAGCCACCACCGCAGAGCCGAGGTCCCGTTCGAGTTCAATCGAGGTCTTGGGGAATGTCTTGTCCGATCTCAGACAACGTACGGCAAAGGACGAAGGTTTGAGCCCTTCAAGTCGTTGAGGGAGGGCGTTGACGACATCATCGGTCGTGTGTCCGACATTTTCCACGGGCATGATCGAAGCGATCCCGAACACCGTGGCCATGCGCCTGGCCGCCTCCTGAAAGGGGACCGGCGCCGAGAAGGTGACCAGCACTCGCCAGGCCGGTCGTTCAACCCGCTCCAGTGGAAGGTCCGAGAGTGCCCGCCGGACGTTTTCGGTAATTTTCTGTTCGAACCACTTGCGGTTGCGGCCCTTGAGGCTGACTTCGTTGGTGGTCGCGAGAATCTTGGTCACGGTGTCCATGGGCGGACGATACCATGCCAGACGTGGTCTCGAAGGGTCAGAGGGCACAATGCGGGCCAGGAGGCCCGCGCTCCAACCGTGGATTTTGGATCTGGTCGTGGCTCACATAGGACACAGTTGCTGGAGCGCGAGGCTCCTGCCCCGCAACGATTCCCTCACAGTCGTGCCGTTGCAGATCGGAGTCGAGAAGCGCCGAGCCGAGGAATGAAAAAACCCCGGCGGTCTGACCGCCAGGGTTGTCTCGTCCGGTTTGTTGCCTCGACCTCAGTTGAGGTTGCGGAGGTCCTTGCCCGGTTTGAATCGGATAGTCTTCCCAGGCGGGATCTCGACTTCGCGACCGGTCTTTGGATTGCGCCCAATACCGCGTTTGCGGTCCTTGACCTGAAACACGCCGAAACCGCGAAGTTCAATACGGTCACCCTTGATCAGAGCTTCCTTGATGCCGTCAAGAAGGGCGTTAACCGCCTCAATGGCTTCGGGTTTCTTCAATTCGGCAGCATCCATTACTTTTTCGACCAGATCCGCTTTGATCATCCCCAACCCCTCCGTAAGAGCATCAGAACCGGCAACATACAATCATGTCGATCGACTGTCAAGCCAATCTCTCAGAAAGGTGGCTCATTGGCGTCATTGCCATAGCCGCCCTGTGGTGGACCTTGGTCCGTCGGCCCAGGTCCTGAGTTCTGTTGGCCGCCGCCTTCATTACCTCCGGAACCTCCGCCCGACTG
The DNA here is from genome assembly GCA_029932545.1 of Thermoanaerobaculales bacterium. Taxonomy (GTDB): domain Bacteria; phylum Acidobacteriota; class Thermoanaerobaculia; order Thermoanaerobaculales; family Sulfomarinibacteraceae; genus DAOWGJ01. The sequence goes on from JAOZPW010000104.1 coordinate 6,597, forward strand.
GCGTGAGCCGACGAACTGGATTTCTCGGGCGTTGATTTCGGTGAAGTACTTTTTCACACCGTCCTTCTCGTAGGTGTCGTAGCGGATGCTTCCCTCGATGTAGAGTTGGGTGCCCTTTCTGATGTGCTTCTCACAGAAATCCGCCAGGTATGCCCAGGCGATGATGTTGTGCCACTCCGTACGAGGGTTTCCGTCCTGATCCTTGGACCGGTGGTCGGTTGTTGCCAGAGAAAATTTCGCCAGGCGAGTTCCCGATGAAAGTGTGCGTACCTCAGGATCTCGTCCGACGTTGCCGACGAGGATAACTTTATTAACTCCCATGGTGTCTCCTTGTGTGTTCCCGCGTGGACGGGAATCCATCATATCACCGCTTCCGCTACAATCTCGGGGTGACCGAAAAAGTCCTCCTTCGACATGCGACACGAATGGCCGTGGTGACCATGGTCTCCAGGCTGACGGGCTGGGTCCGGGACAAGGCTCTGTTCTGGGTCCTCGGCGCCAGTGATCTCAATGACGCCTTCAGGGTGGCTTTCAGGATCCCCAATGCCTTTCGGGCTCTGCTGGCTGAAGGCGCACTGCATGCCGCCTTCGTACCTGCTCTGTCGCCATTGGCGGGCAGGGAGGAGTCACGCCGAGAGGCGCAGGAACTGATCTGCGGCCTTCTGGCCGTTCTTCTGGTGATTCTGGCGACGATCGTTGGCCTTGGAATGCTATTCGCTCCATTATTGGTGCGGCTCTTTGCCCAGGGCTATGCGGAGGTCCCCGGAAAGCTGGAAGTAACGGTGTTGATGACCCGGGTGATGTTTCCCTACCTGGGCTTTATCTCCGTCGCAGCCCTGTTGCAGGGTGTGCTCAACTCCCACGAGCGTTTCCTGCTGCCGGCCGCGACTCCGATCTTCTTCAATCTGACGCTTGCTGGGATGGCCGTCTTTTTTGCTGCAGACTCGGAGCACATTGCCCTGTGGCTTGGAGGCGCAGTGCTGATTGGTGGTGCGATGCAGGCGGCGATCCAGTGGCCTGCCGTTCTGTCCCTGGGCATCAGGTTACGCCCTCTGTGGGCCGGCGCCACGGATCCCGCGGTTCGGAGGATCTTGATCTTGATGCTGCCGGGGATTCCGGTCCTGGGAATCAGTCAGCTCAACCAACTGATTTCGACGCGTTTTGCGTCCTTTCTGGGTGAGGGCGGCGTCAGCATCTTGTCCGGCGCCTACCGAGTTACTGAGCTGATGTTTGGGGGCATCGTCGTTCAAATGACGACGGTGTTGTTGCCGGTATTGTCGCGCCAACTGAAGCAGGAGCCGGAAGAGGCGCCGAAGACGCTGCTCGATACCATCGGCCTGATCAGCTTTGTCACCTTGCCGACAGCTGTCTTCCTGCTGGTCAGTGCCGTGCCGGTCATCGGTCTGGCCTTCGGGGGCGGACGGTTCGGGCCGGAGGCCGTCGCCGTCACCGGGGCGACCCTGGCGGCCTATGCCTTCTCTCTGGTCGGTCTGGGCCAGGCCAAGGTCATGGCCAGCGCCTTCTTTGCCCAGCGCAACACGAAGACACCAATGTGGTGCAGCTTTGGTTCTCTGGGCATATTCACCGCCGCGTGTTTCGCACTGGCCGGGTCGATGGGGGCGCCGGGAATTGGATTGGCCAATACGATCGCCGTATGTTCGTACGCCGTCATCTTGACCGTGGTGTACGGCCTTGTCTTCGGCTTCGGGGGGATGTCGTTCGCGCCGCTGATGATCTCGGTCGGCCGACAGCTGGTCGGATGTGGCGTGCTGGTTATTGTGGCTCTGAAGCTGCAGCCGTGGCTGGTCGATGTTCAGACAACCTCGTTGATGGGCTTGGCCAAGGTCGGTCTGGCGGCAAGCCTTGGCGGCGGTGCGTATCTCGCAGTCGTGGCTCTGCTCGGCGGTCGTGAAGCAGCCTCGATGTGGCGGGGATTCCGAGGGCGAAAGGAAGAACCGAAACACAATTGAACCGTGAAGAGCGCGAAGGAAACGCAAAGGAAATCCACGAAGAACACGAAGAACACGAAGAAAAGACAAAAGGGGAGAGTTAGGAATCAAAGTGGGAGCGCGGGGCTCCTGCCCCGCATCGTGCCGCCAGGTGGCACGGGAACGCAGTTAAACTGCGAAGGGCGCAAGACCGGAACTTTGATTTCCAAACTAAAACGGCGGATACAACGAACACAAGGCCCTTTGCCCCGCTGCCCTCTCCTGCGTTCCAGCCTCCCAGCCTCCCAGTAGTTTCCAGCATCAAGTATCCTGGCTTCATGAAGTTGGTCATACAGCGTGTCAGTCGGGCGGCGGTTCGGGTCAAGGGCCGGACGGTTGGTGAAATCGAGTTGGGATTTTTGGTTCTCGTGGGGCTTGAGAGAGGTGACACAGAAGAGATAGTTCAAAGAGCGGCCACGAGGGTTGCCTCATTGCGGGTGTTCGAGGATCAACAGGGCAAGATGAATCTGGGGCTGGACGAGGTTGGCGGTGCAGTTCTTGCGGTCTCCCAGTTCACCCTGGCGGCTTCGATCAAGAAGGGGAGACGCCCGGGATTCGACCGGGCGATGCCGGGCGATCAGGCCGAGCCGTTCTTCGACGCATTCGTTGAGTGCCTCAGGGCTGAGGGTGTCCCTGTGGAAACCGGGGTCTTCGGGGCCATGATGGATGTCGAGTTGGTCAACTCCGGTCCGGTTACGTTGTTGTGGGAGGATTCCTGAGGTATCGCCGAGCCCTTCGACTACGCCCGAATTCAAGAGCGCCCAATCCCCTCAAACGGTGCGTGCCATGCTTCGTATTTTTCCTGGGCCACCCTCCCGATTCACGTCCCGCTTCAGGAAAAATCGAGCTTGGCAACACTCGGCGGTCGCCTCAGCGACAGAGTCTCGGCCAACGCCGTAGGCCGCCGAGGTCATTTTCAGGAGGGGTGATTACCTCCCGATTTCTGTAACGAAGCCCCTCCGGGAAATGCACCGAGCGGGGGCGACCGACAGTGGTTGAGTTTACGACAACCTTGATGCGCCCCCGAAGGCCGGGGATGGAGAATCGGTTCCGCGACCGGGGCGGGCGCCGACCTGACGCCTTCGCGGTCCACGGTCCCGGGCGAGTTGCGGTCGAAGGACGTCGGTCCCGCCCCGCAGATTCCATCCCCGGCCTTCTGGCACGCGCAAGCGCGCACCAGCGTCGCCTTTTCTGCGGGCCCGCAGCGATGTGGCAGACTCAATACCAAGGTGGGCTCGCAGAAAAGACGAGCGGCGGCCTACGGCGTTGGCTAAAGAGTAGGGGACAGTGTTCTTTTAGATGATTCAAGTTCTCAAAACCACCAATAAGTAAGGGAGACTCCTGTTTTCTTGGCATTGGTTTTCGACGCCTGCACTCGGCCGAGACTCGATTGCGAACGCGGCCCCCGTGGGGTGACAGTCTTCAGATTGTCCGTAACGTATGCTTTGTGAATGGTCTGCCCGGGACAATCTGAAAAGACAGTCACCCCCGTCCGACAGTGGGGAGCTCTTGTGGAAGTGTGAGCTGATAGCTGATAGCTATTTCCCCCCCCCCAGCGCCTCCCAGAGATCGGCGGCATCCTCAAGGTGGTCAATCGCTTGGCGGAACTGGTCGTCCGCCTCGAGGGCGTGGCGATATCCGGATTCCAGACCTGATGTGGCGTTCAGAATCTCGATGGTCAGGGCCCGGGAAATGTCCCCCATGGCGAGAGGATTCTCTTGAAGGGCGTGCAAGGCCTCTTCATTCAGGATTTCTTCATGCTCGACCCACTGGAGGAACCCCTCCAGGGCGCCGTGGCTCGGATCGAAGGTTTCCCCGAAGGCCTGTTGGTCTGATTCGGGGACATCCTTGAGGAGTTCAACGCCATAGCGGAAGAAGGCCGAGTTTCCGTACAACCTGACAATCGGCGCCGAGAGCTCCCGGTTGGTGACGGTGACGTCAGGCGTGATGCCGCCGCCGCCGAGTACGGTGCGTCCGGCATCTGTCTCGTAGACCTCACGCTCTTCAACATCGTCCCCGTTGCCGTTGCGGTGGGTGATGTAGTCAATGAAGCTCTCGTAGTCCCTCTGGATGCAGCGCCCCGAGGGCGTGTAGTACCTGGCGGTCGTCAACGCAAGTCCGCCGTCCCGGACGCCGAACACCGTCTGAACCAGGCCCTTTCCCCAGGTGGTGTCGCCCAGGACGATTCCCCGGTCGTGATCCTGGACGGCTCCAGCGACGATCTCTGACGCTGAGGCCGAGCCCTCGTTGACCAGGATGACAACCGGCCCCTGGAATCCAGGACCATGCCCCGGCGCCTCGATCCTCGTGGTGCTGTCCTTGGTGCGTCCCTTGGTCGAAACGATCAACTGCCCTTTGGTCAGGAAGACGTCGGAGACTCCTATGGCCGCATCGAGGGAGCCGCCCGGGTTGTTTCTGAGGTCGAAGATCAGTTTCTCCATGCCCTCTTTTTCCAGTTCGGCCAGTGCCGTCTTGACCTCGCGGTTTGAGGTGTTGGAGAACTCACCCAACCGGATATACCCGACGTCGGGCCGGATCATGAAGGCGTATCGTACCGAGTTGGTCGGGATACGGGCCCTGACGATCTCGACGTCGAAGGTCTCAGCCATGCCCGGTCGCCTGATCGTCAGCACGACTGGTGTTCCTTCCGGTCCTCGTATCATGTCGACAACCTCGTCGACGGAGATCTCGGTCGTATCCTCGCCATCGACGCCAACAATGACGTCCCCGGCACGGAGACCCTTCTGGGAGGCCGGCGTTCCGGCCATCGGGGCGATGACGGTCAGTTGACTGTTCCGGCGGGAAATGATGATGCCGACGCCAAAGAATGACCCCTCCTGGCGTTCTCGCATCTTCTGGTAGCTGTGCGGATCGAGGAAGTTGGAGTGCGGGTCGAGGACTTCGAGCATTCCGTTGATACCGTCGTACACGACGTCTGAAGGCAGGGTGTCCTCAGGGAGCCATTCGAGGAGCTCCGTTGTGATCCTGGAGGCCCTCTCGATCAATGCCCTCTCATCGTCCGAAATGGTGCTCTTGCCGAAAAGAGCACCGGCGGCACCGCCGATGATCACGAGGATCAGGGTCAGGATTGTCATTCTTCTCGGCGTCAACTCGATCGTCATCAGGCGAACTCCTTCGTCGGTGCCTACTCTACAGGAATTGGCCCGCATTTCTCATCACCCTCCTGCTGCGGCCGCGGGGAGACCTGCGAATACTTCGTTGCGTTTGATTCGAGTGCTCGACGTGCTGCACGAGCCCAGGCACAATCGGCCGGGGCGGGCAGTCCGGGTTTCTCTCTATCGTTCCAGCAGCAGGCTGGTGT
>JAOZPW010000105.1 GCA_029932545.1 Thermoanaerobaculales bacterium
TTGACGACGACCACCACGTCGCCTGGTTTGCCGGCTTCCTTCCCATGCCTGATCCTCGCTGGGTGATCGTCGTCGCCATCGAGAACCCGACGGAAACATTCTGGGCTTCCTCTGTTGCGGCTCCCGTGTTTGCCCGGGTCGCACAAGCAACGATCCACATGGCCGGCCTCCCCCCCGCCGTCGTTCTTCCTCAAACGACAGAGGGCGATGCGTAATGCAGCGGGCTTCAATGCTTCACAGCCTCAATTCCTGGAGGCTTTCGTGCGCATGAGCGCGGACGCCGTCGCACGGACCGTTGGTGGCACCATCCGTGGCGCCCGTGACGTCGTCGTCTCCGGGGCCGAAGTCGACTCGCGCCTCATCCAGACCGGAAATCTCTTCATCGCCCTGCCCGGCGAACATGTCGATGGGCACGTCTTTGTCCCGAAAACACTGGAGAAAGCAGCGGCAGCCCTGATTCGCTCAGATGTTGATCTGCCTCCCCCTCCGGCCAATCGTGCGCTGGTTTCGGTAACCGACCCACTGGCCGCCTACCACTGTCTGGCGACCGAGGACTGCCGCCGCCGCTCCTGGCAGGTAGCAACCGTCACCGGTTCCGTCGGAAAGACCACAACCAAAGACTTTCTGGCCCATATCCTGAAACACCACAGGATCACAGGCGCGTCACAGGGTAATCGGAATTCCACCCTCGGCCTCCCGGCACAGATTCTGTCGCAGGACGAGAACACCGAGATCTTCGTCGCCGAGGCCGGAATGAGCCAGGCCGGCGAATTGGACCTCCTCGGTAGCATCCTTCATCCCGACCTCCTGCTCTACACCCGAATCACTCCGGCCCACACCGAGTTCTTCTCGTCGATGGACGGCGTGGTCGAAGCCAAGGCCGAACTCCTGGCCCACCTGAAATCCGAGGGGACCCTGGTCATCAACGCCGACGACCCCAGGCAGGCCGGCTTTTCGCAGCGGACGAAAGCCAGGGTCCTGTCGTATGGAGCTTCTGAGGCCGACGCCAGACTGGAAGCCCTCGAGGACCTCGGCCTGGAGGGAACCCAGGGAACCCTGGCACTGCCTTCGGGCAAAGCCTCATTCCACCTTCCTCTCCCGGGCCTTTACCAGGCCGAGAATTTCCTGGCGGCAGCAACGGCCGGTGAAGCTCTGGGCATGCGGGTCCAGGACATCGCAAGCCTGGCCGAAACGATGATCGCCGCTCCTCACAGGGGCACAATCCTCCACCTTCAGGACAACATCACCATCATCGACGACTCCTACAACGCCTCGCCCGACGCGGTAAAGCGGGCCCTCGAGCTGCTGGCAAAATGCTCCGGCCGGCGAGTGGCCGTTCTTGGAGAAATGTATGAACTGGGGTCGGCCGCCGCGGCAGCCCACCGAGACATCGGGCGCCTTGTTGCAGACCACTGTGATCTCCTCCTCACTGTTGGGTACGACATGAGCAACAAGGTGCTCGAAGGAGCGGTCGCGGCAGGCCTTCCCCGCCATCGTGCCTACCAGGCCGAGGACTCGGCTGCAGCAATAGCCACTCTCGAGGCCGTCCTGGAAACCGGGGACACAATCTTGATCAAGGGCTCCCGCGGCGTCGGCCTGGATCAAGTGGTATCGGCCCTGTGCGAGGGGAGGGGCTGATGCTGTATTACCTTCTCTACCCCTTAAGTGAGCATCTGGCCGGTTTCAACGTCTTTCGCTACATCACCTTCAGAACAGGCTTGGCTCTGGCGACCGCCTTTTTCCTCAGTCTGATCGCCGGGCCATGGCTCCTGCAAAAACTCCAGACCCTTCAGGTTCGCCAGTCAATTCGCGAAGAAGGGCCCAGCCACCATCAGGTCAAGACGGGGACACCGACGATGGGTGGAATCTTGATGGTGGGCGCCTTCACTCTCTCCACACTGCTCTGGGCCGACCCAACCAACGCCTACGTATGGACCGTGCTTGGGGTCACAATCGCCTTCGGCGCCATTGGATTTGCCGATGACTACATCAAAGTCAGATTGGGGAGAAATCTCGGCCTGACGACTCGACAGAAGTTGGTCCTCCAGACCCTGGTTGGACTCGGCGGCGCCCTGGCCGCACGAGCGGTGGCCGAACCGGCCACTCACGCCGGGGCCCTCGCCCTGCCATTCGTCAAAGAACTCCTCCTTCCGCTGGGTCTGTTCTATCTGCCATTCGTAGTGGTCGTACTGATTGGGGCCTCAAACGCGGTCAACCTGACCGACGGCCTCGACGGACTGGCCGTCGGCGCCGTGGCAATCGCGGCGACGACCTACACGCTCTTCTTGTACGTGGCGGGCCATGTCCGTATCGCGGAGTACCTCCGGATCGTCCATGTGTCGGGTGCCGGCGAGGTCGCTGTCTTCACTGGAGCCATGGTCGGCGCCGCAATGGGCTTTTTGTGGTTCAACTGCCATCCGGCACAGGTTTTCATGGGTGACGTCGGATCGCTGGCCCTTGGCGGAGGCCTGGGCATCGTTGCCGTCGTCGCCAAACAGGAAATCCTCCTGGTCATCGTCGGAGGTTTGTTCGTACTCGAAGCGCTGTCGGTCATGATCCAAGTCGGTTCGTACAAGATGCGGGGCAAACGTGTCTTTCGAATGGCGCCCCTCCACCACCACTTCGAGCTCCTGGGTTGGAGCGAAACCCAGGTTGTCGTTCGTTTCTGGATCATCGCGCTGGTCTTTGCCCTCGCCGGCCTGGCCACTTTGAAGCTGAGATGAGCTGATGACGGAAACTTTCTCTCACGTTGTCGTCATCGGCCTCGGAACCTCGGGGTTGGGCGCAGCCCGTCTGGCGGCAGCCGACGGCGCCCAGGTCCTGATCACCGACCAACGCCCATCGGAGGCCGTCCAGGAAACCGTTGAAGCCCTTCCGGCGGGAACACTGACCGAACTCGGCGGCCATCCCTTGATTGTTCTCGACAATGCAGACCTGATCATCCTCTCCCCGGGCGTGCCGTCGGATCTGCCCCTGATCCTTGAAGCGCGCCGCCGGGGCCTTCCGGTTCTATCCGAGATCGAATTTGCCTGGCGCCACCGATCCCAGGCTCCGTTGGCCGCCGTTACCGGCTCGAACGGCAAAAGTACCGTCACCACCCTGGTAGGCCTGATGATGCAGACGGCGGGAATGAGAACTGTCACCGGCGGCAACCTCGGTCCCCCGGCCTCCGAACTGGTCCTGGAAGACCAGTGGCAGTCATGGGTCCTCGAGGTTTCCAGCTTCCAGTCCGAGACCCTGACCGAGCTCAGACCCCACGTGGGCGTCTTCCTCAACCTCAGTCAGGACCACCTGGAGCGCCACCCTGACATGGCACGGTATGCCCAGGCCAAGGGACGGCTTTTCGCACACCAACTGCCCTCCGACACGGCAATCCTCAATGCCGACGACGAACTGGTCGCCACCACCGTCACCCCAGCCCGAAAGAGGTTTTTTTCGCTCGTGGCTGAGGCCGACGCATCTCTGATCAACGACCATCTGTATATCGACGGTGAACTCCTCATCGCGAGCAGAGAACTCCGGCTCTCCGGTCACCACAATATTGCCAATGCACTGGCAGCCGCCCTGACAGCCCAGGAAATGGGGACCTCCCTCGAAGCGATCAAGGAAACCCTGAGGACCTTTACCGGCCTCCCCCATCGGCACCGTGTCGTCCACGAAGCCAACGATATCCGATGGATCGACGACTCCAAAGCCACCAATGTCGGCGCTACGATTGCGGCCCTCGGTGGATACGCTTCCCGGTCAGTCCATCTGATTCTCGGAGGCCTGGGAAAGGGACAGGACTTTTCACCTCTGGCTGCATCTGTCGAAAAGACAGCTGCTGCTGTCTACCTGATCGGCAAGGACGCTTCGACCATTGCCAAGGCCCTCGAAGGCATCACCCCCCCGGTCGATGATTGCCGGACCCTCAATCGGGCGATCGAGCATGCACGGGACCAGGCCCTTCCCGGGCAATGCATCCTGCTCGCGCCGGCCTGCGCGTCCTTTGACCAGTTCCTTCACTACGCCGAGCGCGGAAAAGCCTTCGAGAGGCTCGCGTCGGAAGAGGCGTCGTCATGCCAATAACTCAGCACTTCGACCGTCTACTCTTCGGGGCCACCATCGCCCTGACTGCGGTCGGGTTGGCGGTCATGGGCTCGGCCTCGTGGGTCCTGGCCACCGAGCGATACAACCGACCTGCCTCCTACTTCGTCACCTGGCAGGGCGCGACCGCGGCGGTCGGTCTGTTGCTGATGCTGATCGTCATGCACCTCAAGACCGAGATCATTCTTCGACCCAAAGTCACCGGAACCTTCCTGGCTTTGAGTTGGCTTCTTCTGCTCGGCGCCTACCTCCAGCCCCCAATCAATGCCACACACCGTTGGATCAGCCTTGGCGGCATCTCGGTTCAGCCATCGGTCGTCGCCCGACTGGCCCTGATTCTCCTGACCGCCGTCCTGTTAGCCAGGGCTCGCGAAAACGAGTGGGATTGGAAGAACCTCGGACTCCTCGTTGCCACCTCATCGGTCACAGCAGTCCTGGTTCTGGCCGAACCGGACCTGGGGTCTGCGGCACTGATCGTCGCAACAATCGGCGCCATGACCTTCGTGGCCGGCATGCCTCTCCGCCTGCTGGCCATACCCGGCATTTCGGTCGTAATAGCTGCCGTCGCCGCTATCCTGACATCACCGTATCGGCTGGCCCGCGTCAAGGCCTTCATCGGCGCCGGCGCCTCCGCGGCCGGTTACCAGACCCGGCAGAGCATGGTCGCTATCGGTAGCGGAGGCCTTCTGGGGCGCGGCTACGGCGCCGGTCACCAGAAGCTCTTCTTTCTCCCTGAGCCTCATACCGATTTCGTCTTCGCGAGCACCGCCGAAGAACTGGGCCTGGTCGGCATCATCGGCCTTGTTGCCCTGGCCGGAGTCATCACGTGGCGCGGTCTTCATATCTCCTGGCGCCAACCCGCATCGGCCCGTGCCCTCCTGGCGTTCGGTCTGACCATGACCTTTGCGATGCAAGCCCTCCTCCACATGATCGTGTGCCTTCGTCTCTTACCGCCAAAAGGAATTCCCTTTCCCCTGGTCAGCTACGGCAAGACCGATTTGCTGGTGACGATGATCTCCATGGGTCTGCTGCTCAACCTCTCTCGGGAGCTCAGGTCGTGAGCCGTCGAGTACTGATCGCGGGCGGCGGAACCGGGGGCCACATTTTCCCCGGCCTGGCCGTGGCCGATGCGTTGTTGGCTCAGGGTGTCGATGTCCATTGGTTGGGGGCACGACGAGGCCTGGAATCTCGCCTGGTCGCCGAACGGAAACTGCCTTTGACCCTGCTGGACATCGAGGGCATGCATGCGCGATCACTGACGGCCGGCCTCCGGGCCCTGGGCCAGCTACCCCAAGCAATCACCGATGGCTTCCGATTGGTCCTCAAGCTCCAACCAATGGCCGTTCTGGGCGTCGGCGGCTATGCCTCGGCCTCGGGAATCATGGCGGCCGGTCTGCTCGGCATCCCCTGGATTCTCCAGGAGCAGAATTCCGTCCCCGGGTGGACCAACAAGACACTGGCCCCGTGGGCAGATCTGGTGTGCTGCGGCTTTGCAGATGCACTCAGTCATTTCCCGTCAATGCCGGCGGTGTGGACAGGCAACCCGGTGCGCTCGGCCTTCTTCGAGGTTCCGGTCTCCAGACCTGCCGCGACACCTCGCCTGCTGATTCTCGGCGGCAGTCAAGGGTCACTGTTCCTCAACCGAACGCTGCCCCGGGCCCTGGCGGTTCTCCGAGACCAGGAGCAAGAAGTCACAATTCGCCACCAGTCGGGTTCCCGGTGGCATGAAGTGGTCAGGACCGCCTACTCCGACCTCGGGCTCAAAGCTACGGTCGACACCTTCCTCGCCCAACCTTGGGAGGCGCTGGAATGGGCGGACCTGGTGGTTGCCAGATCGGGTGCCCTGACCATCAGCGAACTGTCGGCCGCAGGCCGCGCCTCCCTTCTGATCCCCTTCGCAGCGGCTGCCGGCAATCACCAGGAGTTCAACGCCAGATCACTGGAACGCGCCGGCGGCGCCGAGGTCTTGGTGGAGGGGCAGGCGGAATTCGAAAGAGTCGCCTCCGTCCTGACGCGGCTGCTGGGCACCCCTGAACGGCTTGCCAAAATGGGCCAATCGGCCCGTTCGGTCGCTCTCCCCGGCGCCGCCGAGAAGATCGCCAACCATCTGCTCAGCATAGGTGGTGAGCTGTGAGGCCGCTCTGGGGCGCCGTTCGCCACGTTCACTTCGTCGGTATCGGCGGTGTCGGCATGTGCGCGCTGGCCGAGGTGCTGCTGGACGACGGCCTGATGGTCAGCGGTTGCGACAGTGCCGAAAGCGACCGGACCCGGCGCTTGTCGGCCAGAGGCGCGACCGTCACCATTGGGCATCACCCTTCCCACGTCGACGGTGTCGATGCCGTCGTCTTCAGCGCGGCGATCACTCCAGACCATCCGGAACTCCAGGCGGCGCACACCAACGGCATCCCGGTCATCAGACGAGCGACGCTGGTCGCCGAAGTCATCCGGGGACTGCGGTCAGTCGCCGTCGCCGGAACACACGGAAAAACAACGACGAGCGCTCTCCTGAGCCACATTCTCGACCGGGCAGGCGCACGGCCAACCGCCGTCGTCGGCGGACTTATTCGAGGGATCGACGGATATGGCAGGCGAGGTACAAGCGACCTTGCAGTCTGTGAGGCTGACGAATTTGACCAGGCGTTCCTGAAACTCAATCCTCTCATTGCCGTCATCACCAACGTTGAAGAGGATCACCTCGATTGCTACGAATCCAAAGAGGCGCTGCACTCCGCCTTTGCCACTTTTACCGCACGCCCCCCATTCCACGGCGCGGTCCTCATCTGCGGCGACGACCCCGGCGCGGCCTCGCTTTCGGGATGCGCCCACGCCCCTGTCATAACCTACGGCCTCGGCCCGGGCAACGACCTCAGGGCCACTGGAATCAAAATCGACGGCCTGACGTCCACCTTCACCGTCAATAAGAGCGGACAGATCCTTGGTGAAATACGGTTGAACCTTCCAGGAGACCACAACGTCCGCAACGCCCTGGCCGCTCTTGGAGCCGCCATGGAACTGGATCTGAATTTCGAAGTCCTCGCCAAGGGCTTCGCCGATTTCGGCGGTGTGGGGAGACGTTTCGAACTTATTGGCGAGTACCGTGGAGTAACCGTTATCGACGATTACGCCCACCATCCAACCGAAATCACCGCCGTTCTCACCACCGCTCGAAAGGCCTTTCCCGGCCGGCGAATCGCAGCCCTGTTCCAGCCCCACCTCTTCAGCCGGACACAAGACTTTGCCGAAGACTTCGGACGCGCCCTGTCCGGCGCATCTCTCGGAATCGTTCTTCCAGTTTTCCCCGCACGTGAGGCGCCAATTCCTGGAGTGACCCATCAGTTGGTCCTCGAGAAGATCAACCACCTCGAGACTGAGGTCATCGACGGCGTAGACCTTGAACACATCGGATCAATCCTGGATAGGGTTTTGCAGAACGGAGATGTCCTGATCACCATGGGCGCCGGAGATATCGACCAGGTTCCAACGCGCTGGATGGGAGCTGCTCATGCCTGATGGGCAAACCTTCCTGCCGGCCAGCCTCCGTCCGACGCCTCAGACGCCCCGTTCTCGAACACGAAGTCCAATCAGGTGGTGGCTTTCAGCCGGCGTTATTACAACCTTCTGTGTCGGCGCAGGAATTCTGCTGGCCGGCTGGCGTCTCAATGCCGTCGAGATCACGACATGCACGGGCCTCCCGGCGTCTGCCGTGGTCAATCTGGAAGACCTCCGCGGCAGCTGGATTCCCTCCCTGGATCTCGACGAAATCCGGCAAAACGTCGAAACCTGGCCGGGCATCGCCGGAGTTGCCGTTGAACTCAAACTTCCCGCCACACTTCGTATTCAGGCCCTTCCCGACGAGATCTGTGCCTCTGTTCAGATAGGTCGGACATGGCGGGGGGTCACCTGCAACGGCGCATTGGGCCACCGCCTTGCTGAACCCAACTTTCCCACCCTCGAGCACTTCGATCTGGACGAGGTTGATCTTCGGTCCGCATTGTCCACCGGCACCCGCCTCTGCAACGGCACGATCGGACGTCTGGTGTCCATTCGGAAGATCACCCCTTCGGACTTCGAGGTGACGATCGCCACCCACATTCTCCCTGATACACCATCAATCGTCAGAGTATTGCCTCAGGGTGCTCCCGCGGAACAGTGGTGGCACGAAGCAGCCCTCAGCGGCCGTGCCCCCGCCTGGGCCGACCTTCGGCTCGACCATCGAATTGTCATCAGGAGGGCTGGATGAACGACGATCGCCCCCTGGTCGGCATCGATGTCGGGTCCTCGACGGTCAAGGTAGTCGTCGCAGTGCCCGAACCACATCGACTGGTGGTCAAGGGCTGCGGCGAAGCACGCCATGACGGCGCCCGCAAAGGCATTATCGCCAACCTCGAAGAGGTGACCGCAGCCGTCAGGGTTGCCACCGAACAAGCCGAAGCGATGGCCTCGTTCCCGGTGACTCATGCTGTGGTTGCACTCGGTGGCGCGCCGGTTGTGGGCAAAAAGTCCTGTGCCTCCACCCCTGTCACCGGACGCAACCTTACGGTCAGCAACGGCGACGTCAATCTGGCGCTGTCCCGGTGTGCCGCGGTTATGATCCCGGAAGACTACAGAGTCCTGGATATCATCGCGTGTGGGTACGCCCTTGACGGACAACCAGGCATCGAAAACCCAGAAGGCATGGCAGGCCGGACACTCGAAGCCTCGGCCTTTGTGCTGTTCACAACGAGGGCCCACTTCGACTCACTTGAGCAGTCCATTAACCAAGCCTCTGTCGCCGTAACCAGTCTGCAATACGAACCTCTAGCGGCCGCCGAAGCTGTCCTGTCCCCCGACGAGAAAGAACTTGGCTGCATGCTGATCGACATCGGACACGCCACCAGCGAGTGGGTGGTATGGAGTGAGGGGATGGTGCAGGCCAGCGGAACCTACCCCATCGGTGGCCGGCATTTTGTTGCCGACATCGCAACCGTAATGAAGACCAACACCGCCGGCGCCGAATTGATCAAACGATCCGTCGGAGTCTCACTGGATCGACATGACCTTGATCTTCTGGGCATTGAGGTTCCGACCCTGGGCGGTAACGGAAATCAGATTGCCGACGGCCGCCTGGCGGCCCAGATCCTATACGAGAGGGCCCACGAACTCTTCGTCGGCATCGCCAAAAATCTCTCGGAACTGGGAATGGACCGAACCCCCAGGGCCGGCGTCATTCTGACAGGTGGCGGCGCACGTCTGGAAGGTATGGATGGGGTCGCTGAGACCATCTTCGCCCACCACGCGAGGATCGGAATGCCACGGAACCTGGCGGGCGAGGTGGAACCGGTCGCCGGACCGGAATGGGCCGTTGCGTGCGGCCTGATCCGATTGGCTCACAAGAAAAAACAAGGACCAATGGAACGAAAACAACTCGAGGGCGGAATTTTTAACCGATTGAGGAGCGTTCTCGGAGAAATTTTTGAATTTGGAGGTGGAAATGATTTACATTGATGACACTATGACGGAACCACGAATAATCGACGAGGACGGAATTTTCATTGACGACACCGAAACACCGGGCATTCTGCTGGATGAACGGCCGGAGCCGGCACGGATCAAGGTCTTCGGAATCGGTGGAGGCGGATGCAACTCCGTCAATCGGATGATCGAAGTCGGGCTCAACGGCATCGAATTCATCGCGGCCAATACTGATGCTCAGGCCCTCGACAACAGCCAGGCCGCCATCAAGCTCCAACTGGGGCTCGAAGCCACCCGCGGTCTCGGTGCCGGCGCCAATCCTGACGTTGGCCGCCAGGCAGCCCTCGAGGCCGACCGCAGGATCTTCGACCTGCTCGACGGATCGGACATGGTCTTCATCACCGCCGGCATGGGCGGAGGCACCGGCACCGGTGCCGCACCGATCATCGCGCAAATGGCCCAAGAGGTCGGCGCCTTGACCGTTGCAGTTGTCACCAAACCCTTCGGATTCGAGGGTAAAAGGCGCTCACAGCAGGCAGAACAGGGTATTGCTGAACTGGGCAAGCACGTCGACACCCTGATCACCATTCCCAATGACCGCCTGCTTAAATTCGTTGAGCGAAACACCGCCTTCACCGAGGCGATGGCGATCGCCGACGACGTGCTTCGGCAGGCTGTCCAGGGCATCGCCGACATCATCACCGTGCCAGGCCTCATCAACCGGGATTTCGCTGACGTGCGAACTGTGATGAAAGACATGGGCCACGCCATCATGGGCATCGGCACCTCAACCGGTGAGCACCGTGCAGTCGAGGCGGCTCAGCAGGCGATTGCCTCCCCGTTACTGGAGGAGACATCGATCGAAGGCGCCCGAGGCCTGTTGATCAATATTTCCGGCGGCGCCGATGTCACCCTGAGCGAGATCAACGACGCCTCGGATATCATTACCCAGGGTATCGATGAAGACGCCCAGGTACTCTTCGGGGCCGTGATTGACGAGAGCCTCGGAGACTCCCTTCAGGTCACCGTGATCGCCACAGGGTTTCACCAGGCTCAGGAGGGCGCACAGATTCCGGTCAGTGTACCGTTTGCCACCGCGTCACCCAGTATTTTGACGCCGGCTCAAGAAGAAAAGCCAGCCCGGCGCTCAGTATTCATCCCCCAGGGTCCCGGAAGGGAATTTGGCATCAATATCGGCGACGATATCGAGATCCCGGCGATCTTGCGCAAACAGATGGATTGATGGCCCTTCAAGCCGAGAGAAGGCAACTGGCCCCCTTCTTCCCCGCCACACCACCTCCAGGCGGGGAGAGAGGGAGCCGGTAGTTGTCGGCTCTCAGCTCTCAGCTTTCAACTGCTCTTGATTTTGATGTTCTCTGATGCCATGAACGAACCACGTGAGTTGAGGATCGAGTGGCGGGGTTTGAGCCTTGCTGCTCTCGAGTGGGGATCTGAGGACCAACCCAGGGTTCTGGCCCTTCACGGCTGGATGGACAACGCGGCGTCCTTCATTCCGCTGGCCTCCCTCCTCAACGGCTTTCACATCATCGCCCCGGACTTTGTTGGGCACGGACGATCCGACCACCGGCCCCATTCCTGCGGCGCCCACTTCATCGACTGGGTTGCGGACGTCCTGGGCCTCACCGAGGCCCTCGGGTGGGGCGAGTATTCCATCCTCGGACACTCGATGGGAGCGGCGATCGGCGCCCAAACCGCTGCGGTCGCCCCCGACGTCGTTCAACGACTGGTTCTGCTCGATGGCTTCGGGCCTCTCTCCGACCCAGCCGACGAGGCCCCCGCTCGATTGGCCAAAGCCCTGGATGCCGAACGCCGTCTTAACCCGGCCGAGATTCCACCCTGCCGAACAGTCGAAGATGCACTCAAGGCGCGAATGCGATCAGGCCCCGACCTCGGCAGGGAGGCTGCCCGGCTCCTGGTTGAACGTGGCACCGAACCCTGTGTCGATGGCCTGCGTTTTCGGCATGACCCGCGCCTCAGACTGCCCTCTCGAACCCGCTTGACCGAAGACCAGGTTCTGGCCTTTCTCCAGGGCGTCTCCTGCCCCGTACTCGCCATCCGCCCCCGGGGAGGCTGGCCGGTCCCGGAAGACATCATTGCCCGTCGTCTCGGCGCCTTCAGCGATCTTGAACGACTCGAGGTCGAGGGCGGGCATCATGTGCACTTGACACATCCGGAGCGGGTGGCGGATGCGATTGGGGGGTTTCTGCGTCCCAGTTGGAATCACTGACAACGGACGCGGCTCCTGATGCGGCCGCGGATGCGGTTTCCCAGCCCCGGCCTTCGGGAGCGCGCAAGCGCGCCCCCGCTCGGCGCGTTTTCCTCAAGG
>JAOZPW010000387.1 GCA_029932545.1 Thermoanaerobaculales bacterium
GACCGGAGGGATGAACGCCTACGTGAGGACCCTGGCTGTCTTTGACGACGGTAACGGGGGCCTGCTGTACGCAGGAGGCGATTTCGGTGTTGCAGGTATTACCACCGTAAACCGCATCGCAAAGTGGGATGGCGTGGTGTGGTCGGCCCTTAGTGGCCCCTCGGACGTTGGCATGAACGACCACGTTAATGCTCTGGCTGTTCATGACGGCGGGGGCGGGGCGGCCTTGTACGCAGGAGGCGAATTCACAACCGCTGGTGGTGTCACCGTAAACCGCATTGCGAGGTGGGACGGCACGGGCTGGTCGGCGCTCAGTGGACCCTCGGGCGTCGGAATTAACAACGACGTCTTTGCCCTGGCCTCGAATGACGACGGCGCCGGGCAGGCACTCTTTGCGGGCGGCGGATTCACCACGGCCGGCGGGGTCGTCTCGAGCAACATCGCCAAGTGGATGTGCGAGGGCGGACCGCCCTCAGACCCGACGACGCTGATCGGCAACGTCCCTGTCAATACCTGGTCTGCAACCAATGGCGTCGATATCCAGTGGTCCGGGGCTGTGGACAACAGTGGTTCGGGGCTTGACGGCTACTCGGTTCTTTTCGACACGTCGGCGGCGACGACGCCCGACACGACCGTGGATATCGCACATACCAGCGACCCGCACTTCACATCGAGCGGCCCGCTGGTCGATGGTGCGGACCATTGGTTCCACCTGCGGACCTGTGACAATGCCGCCGCCTGCTCGGACGGCGTGCACCTGGGTCCCTTCTGGATCGATGCCACTGCGCCTGGAGTGGTGACCGGACTGGCCAGCACCAGCCACGAGGCAGGCAACCCTTCGGGTGACACGACGATCGACGTGGGCTGGACGGCGGCGACCGACAATCTCAGCGGAGTTGAGGCCTACGGAGTGGAGTTTTCGTCCTCGTCGACTTGGGCCTGTGACGAGGTGCAGGACACCACCGGCGTCGTCGCTACGAGTTCTGCGCTGGCGGACGGCCAGTGGTATGTTCACGTCTGTGCCGTAGACGCCGCCGGCAACTGGGGCGGAGTGGCCTCGGCGGGGCCCTTTGTTATCGACACATTACCTCCGGAAGTGACGGCCCTCGGCAGCGAGGGCGGGACGGCCGATGGGCTCTTGACCGCTGGTGAGAGCGCTCTGATCGCGATATCGCAGTTAATGGTGAACTTTTCTGAGCCCGTTTCCAATCCCGGTGGTGACGATACCTTGGGGGATTTGACCAACCCTGAGCACTATCGCCTGGTCGAACTGGGGCCAGACCGAGTTCTGAACACCGTGGACTGCACCTCTGTCCTGGAAGGGGATGACGCGGATATTTCCTTGGGTGGGCTGGTGGCGTGGACCGGGGATCAGACCGTGTCGGTGACATTTGGATTGACGGCTGGGTTGCCTGTAGGGCGTTACACCTTGATGGTGTGTGATCTTCAAGATCCGATCGGCAATCAAATGGCAGGCCTGTGGACCCGGGAATTTGCCGTCAATGCGACGAACCTTCTCGACGATCCCAATTTCGATGATGCCGCCATTGAGATGTGGGATACCGAAAGCCCGGGAGGCTCGGATATCCAATGGGGGCCGACAGACCCGTCGACCGAGACCTCCGGTGTCGCCATCATCGACACCGTAAACGGGGCGGGCGAGACCTACGAACTGACTCAGTGCATCGAGGTCTTTGAGCGTAGACCCTACGGCCTGTCCGGCATCTCATATATCGAAAGCACCGAAGTCGATGCGCCAATTCTGAAAACGACGGTACGCTTTTATCGAAACGCCGGCTGCACCGATCTGCTGGAATACATCGATGTGATCGTGGCTCAGGGTGACACCGCCGACCTCTGGTTACCGAGGCGCCATCTCTCCTGCCGTCCGCCCGCCGAAGCCCTGTCGGCCCGGGTCGGCTTTGTCGTCGAAGGGGGTACAGCCGATGACTTCTCCCTGTATCTCGACGAGGCAGCCATCTTTGAAGACCTGATTTTTGTCGATGGTTTCGAAACGGGGGATGTGTCGTGGTGGAGCTCGAGCATGCCCTGAGAGCCCCGGGGGTTGAAAGAAGGAAAAGAAGGGGGACACTCTTCTTCTTTGGCTACTCGATACCTCTGTGGCCCGTAGGCTATCGGAAAATCAGGAACACCTTGGCCGCCACAGCCGGTTCGGTGTATAATGACTATGGACAGGACCATGGTCAGCTAGTTCCCATCCGGAAAGTCCGGACGGGAACTGCGTGGTTCCCGATGCGGAAACGAGCAGTTTTTCTATAAGTTCTAGGAAGGCAAGGGTTTCCGCGGAGTCGTACTTCCTGTACGTCGCACAAGGAAACCCGCTGCCTGACGACGAAATTGCGGAAAAGTGCCGTTTCTGGACGGGAACCAGCTAAAGCGGAGGACCCCATGAAGGCGATGAAGGCATCTGAGTTCAAGGCGAAGTGTTTACAGGTGATGGACGATGTTGAGAAGACCGGTGTGCCGGTCATTGTCACCAAGAATGGGCGGCCAGTAAGCCGGCTCGAGCCTTTTCGGAAGCGACCGACGACGGCATTCGGCGCCTTGAAGGGGGCCGTCGAAATCGTGGACGAGATCGTCTCACCGATCGATGTCGAGTGGGAAGCAGCACAATGATTCTGATCGACACTCATGTGTTGCTCTGGTTGACTGAAGGTTCCGCAAGGGTTGGGGAGAAGGCTCGGGAGATCGCTGATCAGGCACTTGCCGAAGAAGAGGCGCTGATTTCCGGCATCACCTTCTGGGAGATCGCCATGCTGCACCACAAGGGTCGCCTTCGGGTGATTCAACCGCTCGCTGCATTCCGAAGAGATGTTTTGGATCTCGGGTTCAGAGAGGTCCCGGTGAGCGGAGAGGTTGGAATCGAGGCAGCTGGTCTTGAGAGTTTCCACGCGGACCCGGCGGATCGCATCATTACCGCAACGGCCTCCCTGCAACGGGCAACCCTCGTCACGGCAGACCAGCGCATCCTCAAATGGAACGGGCCACTCCACCGTATCGACGCCCGAAAATGAACATCAGAAGGCATCAGAAGGGGACACTCTTCTTCTCTAAACCGATGCGCGAAGCGCATCTTTCTA
>JAOZPW010000106.1 GCA_029932545.1 Thermoanaerobaculales bacterium
GGGGCCGGCATTCTGGCTCTACCGCAGAGTTCAGAGTGGACAACCGATTCCAGTGAGGCGTTGGCGGAGTTTGAAGCGGCAATGGAAGCCAGCCAAAAACTCTACCACCAAGAGGCGAGGTCGCACCTCGAACGGGCACTGGAACTCGATCCGAATTTTGTTGCCGCCAAGATTCGCATGGCCGATTTCTGCCGGTACGAAGACGAAGACCACGCTGCGCAACTGATGGTGGAGGCCGGCGCTGCCGATCTCAGCCGGCTGACAGATCGCGAACGGTTTATGATCCAGCGTGCCCAACTGCTGAGCGATCTCCAATTCGAAGAAGCCGAGAGCCAAATGGCCGCATATCTCGAACGGCATCCTGATGACCCCTACGTGTTGCATATCAAGGCCCTCGGAACCTGGCAGAGGGGTGAACTGATCGAGGCCGAACGTCTCAACAAGCGACTGCTAAAAATCAGTCCCAATTGGGTCATTGCCTACAACCAACTGGGCTATATCACCATGATGCAGGGGCGTTTTGCCGAAGCCGAAGAGTATTTCACCTCCTACCGCTTCATCGCTCCGGACCAGGCCAATCCCCACGATTCCCTGGGCGAATTGTTCATCGTACTCGGCCGATACGACGAGGCCAGAGACAGTTTTGAACAGGCCCTTGTTCAGAAGCCGGATTTTGTCGCAGCCTTCGAGCACCTTGCAATGGTCGATGCCCTGAAAGAGGACTGGGACGGGGCCGCGCTGGAGATTGAGCGCGCCATGCAAACGGAGGGAATGTCTGATGAAACGGCAACCCGTTTCCGGTGTGGCATCGATTATTGGCATCTGGCCACCGACCGCGAGTGGGCAGAAATCCTCAAACTTGCCGAGGGCGATTGCCCGCCGGAAAAACTCTCCGACATCGGCGTCACGATCCAGATCCACCACGCTGCCTGCCGCCTGGGACAATGGGACACAGCTCTGGAAATCGAGAGCAAGGTTGAAGAGTTGATCAAAAAGAGCGATGAGAAAAAGAAATCAAACTTCAGAGAACTGCTCGAGCCGATGGTCCACCATATGACCGGTGTCCGCCTGTCCCTCCAAGAGGATTTTGAGGGTGGAATCAGGGAAATGAAACTGGCTGACGAGAATCTGACCTACATCAACGCCGGAATCGGCATCCTCAAGCTGTCGAATCGGCTGGCCCTGGCTACGGCCCTGAGAAAGGCTGGACATGAAGCCAAGAGCCACGCTTTGATCGACAAGGTCAGAGCCATAAACCCCGAAATCGTCGGGCGGTACGAAGAACGCGGCATGATGGCCGACGGGATGTAGGGACATCGCGCATTGCCCGAAGGGCAATCACGGCGAAGCCGTGGAGGTCGCGAAGCGACCAGCGTGGGCTGGAAGGCACGGGGAGGTCGCGAAGCGACCAGCGTGGGCTGGAAGGCACGGCACGCCGTGCCCCTACGGTCTGAGTTATTCAAGAGGCCACACTGATAGCTGCTGATAGACCTGATATTCTCGGCTCCCGATGAATGAATCTCCGCTCCACATGCGCGTTGCAGCCTGTACGTCCGACGGCAATCTCCGCACCGAACGAAGACCTGTCCCGGCTCCAGACCCGGGTGAGGTCGTCTTGAAGTTGGTGTGGTGCGGATTCTGTGGCACAGACCTCTTCAAGCTGGACAACCGCTCTCAGCCGACGGGCACCATTTTAGGACATGAACTTGTGGGGGTTGTGCACCAGGTGGGGGCGGGGGTATCCGCTTTCACACCGGGAGATCGCGTGGTGGCGCCCCACCACGTTGCATGCGGCCGGTGCGCCCTGTGCCGCCGAGGCAGCCGGACTCTGTGTCCCGTGTTCAAGGAAAACCTGATGTTACCGGGAGGATTTTCGGAATATGTCCTCCTTGGGGAACGGATCGTCAGCCAGGCGGCACGGTTGATTCCCGATAATGTCCCCGATGAGGCGGCTGCTTTTCTGGAACCGGCTGCCTGTGTCCTTCGGGGGGTCGACAAGGCCGACATCCGAGGGCCCGGCGGCTGTGCCGTCATCGTCGGCGGCGGTTCCATGGGCCTCCTGCACCTGGTCGTTCTTCGGGCGATCCATCCCGATCTCGCGGTCATCGTTTCCGACCCGATCGAAGAACGGCGGCTTTTGGCCGACAGCCTGGGAGCGACCACGAGTTGTGGGCCCGAACAACTCCTGGCAACCGTCGAAAAACTGACCAATAACCTCGGGGCCGATGCTGTTTTTGACACCGTTGGTGGTTCTCAGATCCTGAAATCTGCCCTGGCGGCCCTCCGGCCCGGAGGTACCGCTGTTCTTTTTGCGCACGCGGCTGAAAAAGAGACCGCAGGTTTCGAACTCAACCCATTGTTCAAGAACGAACACCGGGTCGTCGCAACCTACTCTGGGAGCCTCGATGAGCAGGACCGGATTTCGGACCTCATTTTCTCAGGTACGCTGGACCCCCGACCACTGGTGACACACCGTATTCCTCTCGAACGGGCACAAGACGCAGTCGAGCTCGCCAGAAGCCGGAAGGCGCTCAAGATCTTGATCGGACCTCCGTCGAATGGAACACAGTGATGCCGACTCATCGGGTGCTCTACCTTCTCGGACCGGAACATGTCGAGCTGCGCCGGGAGCCCATCCCCCGGCCGGCCGCCGGTGAAGTCCTCCTGCGTTTGGACGCCGCAACGACATGCGGGACCGATCTCAAGGTCTTCAAACGGGGAGGCCATCCGACGATGCTCTCCACACCGTGTCCGTTTGGCCACGAAATGACGGGAACTCTGGCTGCGATAGGTGCGGGAACACCCAACTGGCGGGAGGGTGATGCCGTGGTCGTTGCCAACTCGGCATCGTGCGGTCAATGCCGTTTCTGCCGAGCGGGACGCGAGAATCTGTGCGTCAACCTCCTGTATCTCAATGGCGCCTTTGCGGAGTACCTCCTGGTGCCGGAAGACTTCGTTCGCCACAGTACCTATCGTCGGCCGGACGGTCTCAAGCCGGCCCTCGCCGCAATGACCGAACCGCTGGCGTGCGTCTTTCACGGACTCTCCGCCTGCTGCCTCGATGATGTGACCGAATGCATCATTCTTGGCGCCGGCCCTATCGGCCTGATGTTCGTAGCCGAATTGGCCCACAGGGGAATCCGTGTGATCCTCGGTGACCTGACGCCTCAGCGTCTTGAGGTTGGACAGCTCCTCGGGGCTTCCGATACCGTGTTGGTCTCAGGCGACCGCACTGACGGCGACACGTTGCGCGCAGCCACCGAATACGACCGGGGCGCTCAGCTGGTGATCGAAGCCACGGGCTTCCCCACGGCCTGGTCCAACTCAATGGAGGCCGTCGCACCCGGTGGTGAGGTCATTCTTTTCGGTGGTTGCACACCGGGAACAACCGCCGAGTTGGATACCCACCGCCTCCACTACAGTGAAATCACCGTCAAGGGGGTTTACCATCACCGTCCGGCAACCGTGCAGGCCGCCCTGGATCGCCTTACGGAAGGAACCCTCCCCCTGGAGCATCTCCTCCAGGAGCGTTGCGACCTGGATGGCATCGAAGGCGCACTCGGGCGAATGGCCTCCCGAGAAATTCTCAAGGCCGTAGTCACCACCTGACCGAGAAAGGCATGTAATGCAGTTGGAACTCAGCCCCCGTCAGCAAGAAACGATTGCCAACGCCCTGACCGTCCTGGCCGCCGCGATCATCATCGCCGCAGTTGCACTCCTCTTCTGGGGTCTTGGCGCCTTCGTGTCTCGCTTCTCCGGAGTATTCCTGCCGTTGGCGGTATCCGGCGTCGCCGCCCTGGTATTCAAACCCTATTTCGAATGGATCCACACGAAACTGAAGATGCCTCGTCTTCTGGCTCTGGTTGCGGTGTTCTTGTCCGTCATCATCCCCCTTGTCGCTTTCGGCTGGTTCTTCGGGGCGTTGATCGTCGAACAGGTCTCCGACTTGATTCAACGAATGCCCGAGTTGTGGCAGCAAGGAATGGCCTGGGCCAAAACCGCCGCCCCCAAGGTGATGGATTTCCTCGACCGGATCCCCCTTCTCGGTGATCTGAGTGCAGCGGTCGAGACCGAGAAGGACACTCTGGTCCAAGGCCTTCGTTCGATCGGGACAGGCGCCCTGACTGCCGGCGTCGGGATCGCATCGTGGATGGGCGCCCTGGTCGGGTGGGCCGTTGCCCCGATCTACTTCGCCTTCTTCTTGCTGGCCAAACCCTCAAAAAACCTCGGCATCGCCCAGTTCCTTCCCTTCTTGAAGGAGTCCACTCGAAACGACGTCAACTACCTCGTCCACCAATTCGTCGACATCATTGTCGCGTTCTTCCGCGGCCAGATCATCATAGCCGCTCTCCAGGGGCTGCTCTTCGCCATAGGTTTCTCGGTGGCCGGTCTGAAGTTCGGATTCGTCATCGGCCTGGCCCTGGGATTTCTCAACCTGATCCCCTACCTGGGAAACATGGTCGGCCTGGCCACAGCGCTACCCCTGGCTTTTTTTCAGCCTGACGGTGGGTGGCTCCGACTGATCCTGGTGCTGATCGTCGTCGCCGTCGTTCAGACGATTGAAGGGACGCTTCTCACACCCAAGATCATGGGAGACAGAACCGGACTTCACCCAATGGTGATCATCGTTGCCGTGCTCTTCTGGGGGACCGCCCTCTCGGGCGTTCTCGGCATGATCCTGGCGATTCCACTGACCGCGTTCCTGGTCGTATTTTGGAGGCTCGCCCGAGAGAAATACGTGTCAGAAGTTGTTTAGTCACTCATCCACGAACAACTTCGAAGGTCGAAGTAATCTTGAGGATGGGTGGCTGTCAGCTATCAGCTCTGAGCTAGCGTTTGGCTCGCCGTCGGCTAAACTGTTTCGCAGGGGGCTACCACCTCTCGGCCCGAATAGAACTCGTCGAGAACGCTTTCCGACTGATAGCTGACGGCTGATAGCTCTTGAGTTCCGGCTCCATCGGATCAGACTTCTATTCGACGAAATCAGGATCGAGCCGACGACCGGCGACAATTGCCTCTCGGGTCCGAGCAATGAGGTCCGGAAGATCTTCCTTGCCCAGGCCCTCGGTCTGCAACGGGGCGCCGACAACAACAGTGACGGTTCCCGGTCTCGGCGATGGAGCTCCTCTGGGCAGGAGACGACGACTGCCATTGATGGCTACCGGAAGGATCGGCACACCGGCTTCAATCGCCATGTGAAACCCACCTTTTTTGAACGGATGGAGCCGGTGGTCCGGGGAACGGGTTCCCTCGGCAAAGACCAGAATATGGCGACCTTCTCGAATCGTCGATACCGCCTGATGCAACGTCTCTTTGGCCGCTTTCGAACGGGACCGATCCACAGAAATGAACCCGATCCGCTTCGCCGCCCAACCCCACACAGGGATCTGCGCCAACCCCTTTTTGATAACGAAATAGACAGGGTCAGGGAGGGTGACAATCAAACCCGGCCCATCGAGGTGACTCGAGTGATTGGAAATGACCAGATAGGGCCCCTTGGGGATATTTTCGAGACCCTGCACCTCGTACCGCGTCCCCGTGATGGCGTGCAGGACCCGGCACCACCACCTGACGACGTTGTAGGCCTTCAACTGCCGGCCAGAGACAATCCACAAGGTAATCAGCACGCAGGCCACTGAGGTCGCCAACATCATCACAAAGAACTGAAGAGGTGCGAGGTACCACATCGCTACGCCACGGGTTGAAGATCAGTCATCCGTACGATCAAATTCTCGAGTTCCAGGCAGAGGACATGATCCTCCCCAAGCCGGGCGCTGATGGCCCCCAGCAGTGTCCGAAAATACCAGAGCTGCCGTTGAGGCGGCGCGTTGAATCGATCCCATATCAGCCCCGGGACAGCAACTCGATCCAGGTCGTACACCATTGAGCCCAGGTTATGGAGGAGGTCTGCAGCCTTGATCAACACCGCCCCATCCGACATCTCGGCCACATGGTCGATCTGTTCCTTCTTTCTCTGATCCCAGGTCTCGCGTTCATCTAAGCCCATTCGCTTATCCTCGGTGACCTCAAGGACCAACCGCAACACCCGCGTACCCACGGCCTGCTCGATCGACCGCCGCCCATCGGCATCTGGAACATCTTCTACATAGTCATGAAGCAGGGCGGCAGCCAACACCTCGTCACCGGCACCGAGACGAGCGAGGATACCGACAACACCAACCAGGTGACTGACGTAGGGGATGCAGTCCTCGTCAAGGGGTCTCCGACCAGGTTCACAAGGCGGAGATTCAAGCCCCCGCTTTCGAAACTGGTGAAAATGACCCCGCGTTGCCAGGCGGGCCGCACTCTCGAGTAGGGCAGAGAACAAGGGGCGATCCGGTTGCACGGAGAAATCATCTTTAGTCCCCATGTCTCACCAGCTTCCTACTGCGGTCGGCGATGCACCCCCGCTCCAGCTCCGCCGGAACGGGTCCCCACCCAACGACGTTTGCTCCCCTCGGGGTGCTCAACGTACGATCCAGTACGCCTCCGCGCCCCTCGGGTCGAAAACCCCGCTGGATACGGCACCTCGCCGCCCTCGCAACGAAACCCGGTGAGACATGCGGACTGACACCAGAACATTGTATCGAACCCAGGCCTTTATTCTCTTAACATTAAGATTCTGCCAGGATAGGATTCGTTACAATGCACCCGAGTGGAGGTTCTCATGCGCATTTCTGTTGTGTTTGCACTGATTCTTCTTGTTGTTCCCATGGCGGCCGTCGCCCAGGGCATTGGGCCAGGCGGGGCGGTTCCAGCTGTCGCCAATCTCCCAGGACTGGCCGGGACCTTCTGGCAGTCGGATGTCATCATTCACAACCCCGGAGAGACCCAGATTTCTATTCGCCTGCTCCTCTTTCCCGAGATCCGTAACGGAGGCCCGGAATTCGATCCGGTGACCTCAGACTCAATGAGCGTGCCCGCATTGGGGCAATTAACAATTTCCAACGTCGTCCAGAGCGTATTCGGGAAAATCAACACCAAAGGCGCCCTCTCCGTGATTTCCGAAGACGGCTCGCCGATCGTCATCGGCTCCCGAACCTATACCTACGATGATGACGGCGGGAGCTACGGACAGGAAGTCTTCGGCATCCTGGTTTCCGACCATGCCTGGGCTTCCGGCGCCCAAAATGACAGCCTCTTCCGGACCAATGTCGGGGTATACATGCCGATCGCCCCGGCCCAGGGTTCGACCGTTGATTTCGAGGTGATCATCCGCGACTCGAGCGGGACCGAGATCACCCGGGGCACCATGCCGTTCCCCGCTGCAGGTATGCAACAGAGGAGCCTCTCGTCGCTGGGTGCGGACCAACTCCTTGACGGATCGGTCGAAGTCGTCTGCTCCGATCCCAGTTTTTTCTGGTACGGCTACATCTCCCGAGTTGACCAAATCTCGGGAGACGCAGTCTTCAGGCCGTTGAGAGGGATGGGGTTCTAGCCCGACCTTCTCACCAGGGATCTCGGTGAACTGCGGGCAATCCTGCGATGGTGTGAGCGTGGTCAACCGTTACCGCCAATTCCGGAAAGCAGCGTCCGTTTCAAAAAATCCACCTTCAACCGATGGAAGTGCATAGCGAATTGACCTCGCCGAACACCGTGCCGGGTCTTGGGGTAGATCATCAGTTCGAAATCCTTGTCGGCCCCGGCCAGTGCGGCAACCATCTGCATTGTGTTCTGCAGGTGCACGTTATTGTCTCTCAAGCCATGAACGATCAACAGTGACCCCTCGAGTTGATCAGCGAAGGCCAACGGGGCGCCTTCGTCATAACCCTCAGGATTATCCTCGGGCGTATCCATGTAGCGCTCGGTGTAGGCCGAGTCGTAGAGCCTCCAGTCGGTTACTGGAGCGTAGGCAATGCCTGACCTGAACATCTCGGGCGCCTTGAGCATCAGCATCAGGCTCATATAGCCACCGTAGCTGCCGCCGTACACCGCCAGTCGATCCCCATCCACCCAGGGTTGTTCTTTCAGCCACCGAGCCGCCGCCAACTGATCTTCAACCTCCAACTGGCCCAGGCGGCGGTGGACCGCGGTCTCGAAGGCATGACCCCGACCCCAGGTACCCCGATTGTCAACCAGGAATACCCCGATGCCCATTTCGGCAAAGACGCGGTAGGTATGGTGGATCGAACCGCCCCAGCGATCAGCCGTCAACTGCGAGTGGGGGCCGCCATAGACGTAGAGCAACACCGGGTATTTCTTGGCCGGATCGAAATCTCGCGGGCGGATCAGTTGGGTGTGCAGTTCGATACCCTCTTCGGTTGTAATGACACCCGATTCGACCGGCAGAAGATCCCAGCCCTCCAGTTCGGCGCCCGAACGCCACAGCTCTCGAACGACCGTTCCGTCTGCCGTCTCCACCAGGTCAGCCCGCGGCGGGGTGTCGAGGGACGACCACGTGTCGATCAGATACTGTCCGTCCGGCGCCAGACGGAAGCGATGGCTGCCGCCGACGTCACGACCCAGAAGCCGGCGTTTCCCGGTTTGGAGATCGAGTGCGTAAAGATGCCACTGACGAAGATCTTCAGCATTGGCGCTGAAGAACACCGTCGATTGGCTCTCGTCGAGCCCGGCTACACCGCCGACCTGCCATTGGCCTTCGGTCAGTTGCTTTTCAAACGTGCCGTCTTCAGAGTACAGATAGAGGTGATTCCAGCCGTCCCTCTCGGAGGTCCAAAGAAACCGCCCATCGTTCAGGAAATGAAGATCATCGCCGATGTTGACCCATGCATCATCCCGGTCGGTCATCAGGACCCTGCTTTCACCGGAGACCGGGTCAGCCGCCAGCAGTTCCAGGACGGTTTGATCACGACTGAGGCGTTGAAACCACACCTCGCCTGCCGGCGTCCACCCTGCCCGGGGCAGGTACTGATCCTTGTCCCCAACGTCAATCCAGACTGGAGCGCCACCACCAATGCCGATGACACCCAATCGAGCAACGGGATTAGGTCTTCCAGCCTTGGGATACCGTTGCCTTTCGAGTCCAGGTACCGGCATCGAGACATCCGCGATCGGCACGATATCCACACCAGCGCTGTCGAACTGCAAGAAGGCAAGTTTCGTACCATCCGGCGACCACCAGAAGGATCGCCCCAGTCCAAGTTCCTCTTCATACACCCAGGCGGCGACCCCGTGTGTGATTGTGTCCCGGTTCCGGCGGTCCGTCACCCGGTGCACGACGCCTGTCGCCACATCCATCCAATACAGATCTCCAAAACGTACGAAGGCCAAACTTGAGCCATCCGGGCTGAACGTCGGGTAGAACTCAGGCTCACCGTCACCCGTCAGAAACCGTGCCGTTCCATTTTCCAGATCCAACCGGAAGAGATCGCCGGCCGTCGACCCGACCAGGATCTGACCATCCGGCGACACCGTCGGCTTCAGCCGCGAATTGGAGGCCGTATTGACATCGCTCAGGGATCTCCGTCGAAAATTCGGTCGCTGCTCTTTCAGGGCCTCAGTCATTTCGGACCACGAAACGATCCGCCGCCGGGCCCCGTCGGCGACATCCTCCAGCCACAGCACTTCGTCGTCGCCCTCGGTCGTACGGTAGAGGATTTCTCGACCACCCGGCATCCACATCATTCCCGAAGGTCTCTCGAGAGCCAAAGCCCCCTCACCAAAGAGGGCCTCCAGCGTCGGCCTTTTGAGTGCCTGCTCGGCCGCAATGATCGGAAAGGACAACAACAGGGACACAATCAGCAGGAATGAACGCATAGAGACCTCCGTCGCGGCAAGTGTACGCGGGACCGGAACAAGAAACTGGAAACTAGGAACCGACGCCAGGCCGAAGGCCTACCGAGCCGAAGGTTCGGACCCGCGAAGCGGGTGGCGTGGGCTAGGAACCGACGTCAGGCCGAACACAACCCTGCATCCAAGGAGTCAACCCCCACCGGAACGTCGTCTCGTATCCAGTTTCCAGTTTCCAGTTTCAAATCCTCGCCTCCCCTAAAGTCTTGCCCCACCTCCGGAAACTATGCCACCATACCCGCCATGAAAGTCCTCAAGCTCACCCTCGTCACCCTGCTCATCCTTGCCGTCCTGGCCGTTGTCGTCGGTCTGTTCCTGCCCTCAAAGGTTCATATCGAGCGTTCGACCGTCATCGACGCCCCACCGGCAACTGTCTTCGCCCTTGTCAACGGCTTCGCCCTGTTCAATCGATGGTCGCCGTGGTTCGAGATGGACCCTGAGGCCCGTTACAACTACGAGGGTCCGGCATTCGGACCGGGGGCGAAGATGTCATGGGTATCGAATGAACTCGGAACCGGTAGCCAGGAGATCACCACTTCAACCCCATTCGAACGAGTTGAAGTCCATGGTGATTTTGGCGAAGACGGTTCGGCCGAGACCTATTTTGACATCACAAAGACCGACAGCGGTTCACAAATTACCTGGGGTTCCAACACCGATTTCGGCTGGGATCTCCTGGGCCGGTACCAGGGATTGATGTTCGACACTCTGATGGGCAACGCCTACTCAAGCGGTCTCAACAAGCTGAAAGAAGTGGCAGAAACGTTCCCCAACGCCGACTGGTCGGCCATGGATATCACAGTCGATGACCGTGAGGCCGTCGCCATTCTCTTCGTGCACGGCCAGGCCGATGCCAACCCCGCATCTATCGGCCAAGCTCTCGGCAAGGCGTACGGCACAATCGCCGGCATGATGCAGAAAAGGGACCTTGAACAGGCGGGGGCGCCGATGGCATTCGCCCGGTCCTGGGGTGAGGAGGGCTTCGTCTTCGATGCCGGCATTCCCTACACCGGTGACATCACCGAGGCGCAGTTGGAAAAATCCCCCGTGCAACGGGGCGCCACCCCTCCGGGTCGTGTGATCCAGGGTGTGCACGTTGGTCCCTACGCGGGAATCTCGGAAAGTTATCGAAAGGTGATGGCCTTCATGGGCGCCCACGGGTTCTCGCCGGCCGGCGACCCCTGGGAGAGCTACGTCAGCGACCCGACCGTTACATCACAAGAAGAACTGATCACGATCATCTCGTATCCGGTTCACGATCCAGTGTTTGAGTGAGAATTTCCGGTTCCCTTTATCGCGGTCGTACGACCTCGGACTGAGGCCCGTATTGGTCTTTCGGGGATGTCGGTTTTTCAATGGCGCTCCAGACCAATCCGGACCTCACTCCGAGGTAGGGACATCGCGCGTCGCCCGTGAGGGCGGCCATGCCGAAGGCATGAGATCCCAAAAGGATCAGCGTGGGCACGGCGCTTCGCGCGGATGGTATATTTTTGGGCAGCCGTTGTCAGGGGTCGCACAGCGACTGGCCGAAGGCCGGCTTGCCCTTGACCACGGTTGGGTTACCAGTTATCCAACCTGCCCCTCAATGAACGAAACGGGGAACACCATGCCCACGCCGCCTTTGAATCCATCGCCGCCCCGGACGCCGCAAACTGTCGCTGTTCCTGTCTTCTGACGCTGTGGCTGTCGCTGTCGCTGAAGTCTGCCCCAGCCCCTGAATCAATCCCCGGCCTTCGAGGGCGCGCGGGGCGCGCCCCCGCTCGGTGCATTTCCCTCAAGGGCTACGGAGTCGGAATCGGGAGAGTATCGCCCTTGAGGGAAATGACCTCGGCGGCCTACGGCGTTGGCCGAGACTCGACTGTTGACGCGCTCGCCGGGCGTTGCCCGGTAAGGCATTCACCGCAGCGGCTTCGTTCATGGGAGGGCTGCCCGGTGGAGAATGCCGTACCCGGCACACGCCGATTTATCGGTTCGGGCGCTCGCTGGTTTTTAGGCTGGCGTTGCCTGTTTGGACGCTGACGCGGTCGACTGCCAACGGCTCCGGACCCGGTCGACGGTCAACCGCCAGCGGTCCCGCCCTACTCTTCAGCCTTCGAGTTT
>JAOZPW010000107.1 GCA_029932545.1 Thermoanaerobaculales bacterium
ACCCGCCCCCTTGTGCGGCAGTTGTTGTCTCTCACGCAATCGATCTCACCCTCATACGGTTCGACAAGATCCGGTCGCTCGCGCCGAATCGCCTCCAGCGCCCTTTTCGCCTCTTGACTGAGGCTCGGATCGTGAAGAGCCCCGACCAACTGACCGACGAACGGTTTTGCCATCTCGGGAACCCGGATGGCGATCGCCGCCATGGCCGGAATCACGTCCACACCATTAGTGGCCGACTCGTCATTGAGTGCCCAGACAAACCGGCGCATCAGCTCCAACCCCAGTTCCTGATGATGGGCTGCAGCGCTTCCCACGGCGACGGCGGCCCTTTCCCGCACCACAGAATCCACGTCCCAGAGCCGTCCGAGCACGTGACGTACGGCGACCGGCCGCGCTTCTATGAGCGCGTCGAGCCCCTGCATGTCACCGGTTCGTAGCAGCTCCATGATCTTTCCCTTCACACCCGCTGCCCGAGGGGTTCGCGATCACTCTGATCATGATGCCCGAAGCCAACCATGGCGCCCGGCCACTGGGGGACCGCAAACACATGGAGGTGAAGATACGAGGCCCAGACCCGACCCTTGACGATCCCGTCTCTGCCTGCCCCCACACCAACGCCCCGCTCAATCTCCAAGACGGTTCGCTTGAGGTCCTCACCGCCGGTGATCCTGGAGTAGTGGAACTCATGTCCCTTGAGAATATTTCCTCTCTCAAACCACGGATTCGCCCGATCCACACGGCCGATCACATAACCATGGCCATGAGGGCGCTTCTCCTGTTGAATTTCCAGGTCGAGCACACCGGCCATCGGGAACAATTTCCCGTCCAACCGCAAAGTGCGGGCAAGCATCATCAATCCGCCACACTCGGCGAACATTGGAAGCCCGTCTTCAGCTGCCCGCACCAGGTCGTTCCGAACGGCAACATTGTCGGCCAGGCCGGCAGCATGAACTTCAGGGAATCCACCACCCAGGTAGACCGCATCGGTCTCCGGGGGCAGGCCCCGACTCTCCAACAGCGAGAACGGTACGATTTCGGCGCCCGCGGCTTCGATCGCCTCCAGGTTCTCAGGGTAATAGAAGCAGAACGCCGGGTCCTGGGCAACTGCCACACGGCAGGGCCGGACCCCACCGCTGACTGCCGGCATTTCCTCGAGTTCAACGGCCACCGAGTCGCGTCGGGCAATATCGAGAACGCCGTCAAGATCCACTGCCTGACCGACCATTTGCGCAGCCCGCTCCACCGCGGCCTGAGGATCAGCGTGGTCGGAGGTGGTGACCAGGCCAAGGTGTCGCCCCGGTAACGGTCCGCCCCCGGCTGACCGCGGAACGGCGCCCAGTACCGGAATTCCCGTCGTAGTCTCCACCGCCTGGCGGACGATCTGCTCCTGCCGCGAGGTACCAACACGGTTGAGAATGACACCGGCAAGGTTGACATCCGGATCCATCAGTTGGCATCCGAGCACCTGGGCCGCTACGGTCCGGGTGCTCTTGGTCACATCCACCACCAGGATAACGGGCGCCCCGAGTCTTTTTGCCAATTCGGCGGTTGAATGGGTTCCAGCCCCATCGAGACCGTCGTAGAGTCCGCGGTTTCCTTCAACCAAGATCAAACCGGCGCCCCGAGCCTTCGTCAGGGAACTGCCCAAACCCTCCGGCGGCATCATGAACGTATCGAGATTCCGGCCCGGCGCCCCTGCCGCCAGGCCAAGCCAGGCAGCGTCGATGTAGTCCGGCCCCTTCTTGTAGGCCGCCACAGAGATGCCCCGCCCCACCAACGCCCCGGCGAGCCCAAGGCTCACCAGGGTCTTGCCGCTGTCTCCGGCAAGGCCGGCGACGACGAAGCGGGGTGTGGTCAATAACATGGTAATCGCCTACTGCCCCACGATGAACCCGCAGGGACACTCCTCCCAGCACTTCTTGCACCCGTCGCACGTTGCGAGATGAGCGTCGTAGTAGTGACCGGGAATAGGTTCGGAGGCTTTCTTGAAGCAGTTGGTCTGGCAGTACATCCAGCATTTCTCACAATTGAAGCAGAGTCCGCATGAGAAGCAGCGCATCACCTCTTCGAGCGCCTGTTCGGCGGTCACTCCGAGGTCCACCTCGTCAAACGGCTTGGCGAGTCTGTCCTCGGGGGAGACGACCGTCCGCTCCACGCGGGGCGCAGTTTCGTAATGCTCCATCTTGATCTGTTCCGGACCAACCGGCGGACGAAGATCCTCAGCCGGAAGCTCCCCGCCGGAAAGGGCTGCATGGATCGACTCGGCAGCTTTCCTTCCTTGCCCGATCGATCCGGTTGCCAGCCCAAGACCAAGCACATCGCCGCCCGACCATATGCCGTCAACCTCAGTCCGCCCCCACTCGTCGCAAGTGAGCCACGAACTACCACCCGGCAGATCGCTTCCCAAGGACTCCCAATCGGGTTGCTGGCTCACCGCCATGACGATGGTGTCGCACTCGAGTTCATAGGTGTCGCCATCGATCGGTTCAGGACGACGACGGCCTGAATCATCAGGCTCTCCCAGCTGCATTCGCTGGACCAGCATTCCCGTGACCGCCCCGTCATTGCGGAGGATCTTGATCGGAGCTGCGAGGTAGTCCAAATTGATCTTTTCTTCCTCCGCCTCATCAATTTCCATATCGATCGCCGGCATCTCCGCTCTCGTCCTGCGGTAGAGAATCGTGACGTCGGCGCCCATCCTTTTCGAGACGGACGCGGAGTCCACCGTCAAGCGCTTGCACACCCGAGCGGCATCGACCGCCGTATCACCGCCTCCGATGACCACGACCCGGCCGCCAACCTCGAGGTCTCCCCCGGAATTGGCTTTATTGAGGAATTCAGTTCCGGTGTAGACACTCGAGCCGTCTTCTCCCGGAATTCCCATCTTGCGGCCCTTGTGGGCGCCGATGGCGAGGTACACAGCACTGTAATCCGAGCGGAGCTGATCGAGGGTTACATCCTTTCCGATTGTCATTCCACACTTGAGCTCCACACCGAGGTCCAGGATTCGTTGGATCTCGGCGTCGAGGACCTCTCGCGGCAGGCGGTAGATCGGGATACCGTAGCGGAGCATGCCACCGGCTGAGGGAAAAGCCTCAAAGACCGTGACCCCGTATCCCCTTCGCGCGAGTTGATAAGCCACCGAGAGACCTGATGGTCCGGCGCCCACGACGGCGACCTTCTCGGAAAACGGTCCTCCGGCGTCCAGAGTGGGCAGCGCGAGATTCCGCTCCAGTCCCCAGTCTCCGATAAACCGCTCGACCGAGTTGATCCCCACCGCTTCGTCTTTGTCCTTACGGTTGCAGTGGTCCTCGCACGGATGAGGGCAAACACGGCCCATCACAGCGGGAAAGGGATTGGTCTCCACCTCGATTCGCCACGCCTGATCGCACGCGTCTTCCAGACTCGTCCCTGTCTTCTCGCGCTCAGCAATGACCTTCAACCAACCTCGAATATCGTTCCCCGAAGGACAATTCCCTGAGCATGGCGGTAATTTCTCGACGAAGGTCGGCCTGAGCGACGAAATCTCGGACCCGGTACCCCCGCCGGAAGCAAACCGCGGCGGAGCACTTTTCTTTTTGTCTTTCTTCTTCAGAAGGCCCATCAAACCCCTCCCTCAATCAACCCCACCAATCATCCGTAGGGGTACAGGTTCTTCTTGAACTGCCCGAGCAGGCCGAGAATATGATCGTGTTTTTCCTCGTCAATGATCAGATATTCGAGCAACGCCTTCTGCACGAAGAAGGGGCACTCTTCCTTAAGTTCCTTGGCAATTTCGATGGTCTCACGCTCCACCTCGTCGTGCGCCTCAATCGCATCCCATACCTCGGCAAGATCTTCCGGAGTCAGTGAAACAGGGGTCGTGGTCAAGCTGTCGATGATGAACTGCTGCACGCGGTGGTGCTGCGTCGAGTCACCACGAATGATCTCAAGGAACTGCCGAATCAACAGGTTATCGGTCTTCTCCATCAGATCCGACATATTCTCGATAGCTTGGCGCTCCAGGTGTTGCCAATGCCTGAGAGTCTCCACCGTCTTCGCGATTCGCTCGGGACCCTTCATTTTCTTCGTCATGCCAACCTCCAGTTGTTGGAAAAATAGGGGGGCCGGGGACTCCCGGCCCCCTCCTCAGCAGCAACCTCAGCCTTCTTCGCCCTCTTCAGGGGGCAGGGTGATATACGAGCCACCGAAGTAGCTGTATATACACTGGCCGCCGTCAATCAGCTGCCGAATAGCCAGTTTGCACATCTTCTTGTCGATGTTCTCCTCGCCGAATTTCTCGAACATGGCCTTTTTCAGGTCCGGCGCCTTGAGGTTTTTCTTCCCCTTGGTGACGGTGACCAATTCGAGCATCGCTTCGGCGACTTGATCCACAGTTGGTGTTCCCATGGTGCCCTCCTATTGTCTGATCTGGGCGGTGCGATTGTACGTCTCGCCGGCATGCTTGAAGTCGTCGATCACGTACTTGCTGAACGGGATATCGGCCAGCTCGAAGAACTTAGGCCACCCAATTCTCTCGATCCACTCACCCATGCGCTCATGTTTCCGTGCGTTCTTGGCATAGACGTCGACAATGTTGACCACTGCATCCACGACACCCGGCCACCGGGGCGGATCGTTGGGGATGAACGGAATGACGAGCTTCGAGAACATCGGCTGGGACCTTGCATTGGAAACCTTACCGCCAACCCAGATCGAAATACCGTCAGCCTCGGCATTGTTGATC
This sequence comes from Thermoanaerobaculales bacterium, assembly GCA_029932545.1. Taxonomy (GTDB): domain Bacteria; phylum Acidobacteriota; class Thermoanaerobaculia; order Thermoanaerobaculales; family Sulfomarinibacteraceae; genus DAOWGJ01. The sequence goes on from JAOZPW010000107.1 coordinate 4,727, forward strand.
TGCACTGCCGGGCAAACGGTGTAGCAGTTGCCACAGTACATGCACTGCTCATCCTCAATCTCGACCGACGCCTTGCCGTCCACCGTGGCGGGCCGGATCGCACCGGTCGGGCACGAAGAAATCAATGTCGGTACTTCGCACATCTTCGGCAGGGCAGTGTGATCAATGACCGGCGGCTTGCGATGGAGCCCCAATACCGCGATGTCCGAGCAGTGTACGGCGCCGCACATATTCAAGCAGCACGCGAACGCGATCCGCAACTTTGCGGGTAATTCCATGCTCGTAAAGTGGGGGTAGACTTCGTCCATGATCGCCTTGACCACACCGGAGGCGTCAGTCGCAGCGGAGTGACAATGGACCCAGCCTTGGGTATGGACAATGGAAGAAATGCCATTGCCCGTTCCACCGACTGGGTATCCCTGTTCCCCGAGCTCCTTGATTAGGGGTTCAATGTTCTTTTCCTCCTCCAGGAGAAACTCCACATTGTTGCGGCTCGTCCACCGCAAATAACCGCCGGAGTATTTGTCGGCAAGAGCGGCAAATAGTCGAATGGTGACAGTGCTGATCAACCGAGGCGAACCGGCACGGACCGTGAAGAGCTTGTCGCCCGATTCCGCCACATGAACCAATACGCCCGGTTTCGGAATCTCGTGGTATTTCCACTTCCCATAGTTGGCCTTCACGACCGGTGGCAAAAACTGTTTGTAATTCGGGGGACCAATATCGGTTATACGTTGTGCTGTTGTCATTGAGAACCTCCCTCCCTACTCGTCGTCTTCGTCGAGGTCGTCACCGAAGAAGATATATGGATTCGTCCGGGGATGAGCAATCATTTCCGGAACCGGCTCCAGGCCGATTTCATCCATGAATGTCGCCAATCCGACGCGCTGGATGAACTCACCCACGCGCTCTCTGTTCTTGCCGTACTCACCCCAAAAGTCCCAGATTGCTTCGGCCAGCTCCTTGATGTCGTCGTAGGGAGCCTCCATCTCGAGGAAAGGCACGAACACCGTCGCCAGAAGGGCGCCACCGATAATGGGGGCCTTGGCGCCGACAAGAATCGTCGCGCCGCCTTCTGTGCCCGGACGCAACGCTTTCGGCATCACGTTGATGCAATGCATGCACTTGACGCAGTTAGAGTTATCGATACTGATGTTGGAACCGTTCCAATCGATGCAACTGGTCGGACAGAGATCGCAGATCTCCGCCTGGATGTCCACGCCGTTCTTGGCGTATTTCTTGGCCTCATCCTGATCGATCCGGATGTTGTCCTTCCAGGTTCCGATCACTGACATGTCCGAACGGGCGATGGACGCCACACAGTCATTGGGGCACCCGGAAAACTTGAACTTGAATTTGTAGGGAAATGCCGGCCGATGCAACTCATCCTGGAATTCCTGGGTGATGTCGTAGCAGGCATCCAACGTGTCATAACACGACCACTCGCAGCGACCGGGGCCGACGCAGCAACTGGGCGTCCGAACATCGGAGCCCGAGCCACCGAGGTCGTAACCGGCTTCGCCAAGGTCTTTGAAGCAGGGCTCAATCGCCTCCGTCTTGGAACCGAGGAAGATCAGGTCACCCGTCGAGCCGTGCATATTGGTCAGACCGGATCCGTGTTTCTCCCAGATATCACACAAGGTTCTCAGTGCATCCGAGTTGTAGAACCACCCCGACGGCTGGTTGACGCGATACGTGTGGAACTCGGCAACCTCGGGGAACTGCTCCGGGAGGTTTGAGTACCGTCCGATCACCCCGCCTCCGTACCCCATGACACCGACCAGGCCACCATGCTTCCAGTGACTGATCTTGTCTTCGTAGGACTGCTCGAGCTGCCGGAGGGTGTCCGCCGCCATGGGGTTATCGGCACTCTTTTTCATCTCCGTGACGAAACTGGGCCACGGCCCTTTCTCCAACTCTTCGAGCATCGGGATCTTGAGCTCTTTCTTCTCCATGTCATCTCCTTCCTTTCTTATTTCTTAACACTCATAATCTATGGCTCTCTCGTGCCTACATCAGGCTCGAGATGTTCGACCAGAAATCCGAGAACACCACGGTCGACAGGAAGTACCCCAGGGGCACATTGACTGCCACACCGATGGTGAACGCCCAGAACGGCTTCAGCCCGAAGCTGAACAAATCCGCAAACCGCGTGGAGAGCCCGATACAAAGGAAGCACAGCACAAACGCCCACGACCTCAGCTTCTTGATCGGGTTGATCACCATCGGCTTCAAATCAGAGAAGAACCAGTCCGAGGCATGGCGGAGTTGCTTGAATGCTCCGATCTTGTCCTTGCGGTCGGAATCGCCCTCAGGGATAGCGCCCTTGAGAATCTCGAATTCGTGGATCGTCATCTCACCCTTGAAGGTGATCGCATCACCTTCGATGGCGAATTTGTCCGCCAATTCGGACGGCGCGACATAATTGGAAAAATCCGCGTCGTACTTGATCTTTTCGGCCTTGGACTTGAACGTGCCCGAGACATCGGCCTTACCCACCCAATCCGCCGGGGAATTGGCCGTCACGAAGGTCATGATGATGGACGCTGCAAAGAAACCCAGCACGAACTTGGGAAATCGTTCCCAGATAATCCCCGGACCCACCGCTCTCCTTGCGCCGTCCTTCTTCTTCTCCCAGAAGAAAACGGAAACGAACGACAGAATCAGACACCAGATGCCGATCCAGATATCGCGCCCGATCACCTTCATCAAGGTGAAGGTGTTGATGCAATCATCGGCGTTGAGTTCTGCGCCGTCGATACCCTGAAGGGCGCCGGACTCGATAACGTCGGCCAGCTCGGCGACCACGGCGAAGCCGGCCGCATCGGCAAACTCCGAAGTGCCCACCCAGGCGCCGGCCTCACCCGGTGAAATGGTCCCGGGGACCATAACTTTCACCACGACACTGAGCATCAGGATCATGACGATGGCCCAAAGTGATACAACGGCGATACCGATGGCAATATGGTCCTTGTGGGCCTTGACCGCTCCACCAACCGCGATCGACGCCGAGACGCCGCAGACGGCCCCACCGGCCCCCAGAACCGCACCGAATTGTGGCTCCAACTTGAAGATCTTCGTAGCCGCCAGGAAAATTGTCAGCCAAGTGCAGACCGAGACGATCGTGGCCTGGATGAACGCCACCGGGCCCGCCGAGAAAATCAACGTCAGTGGCAGGGTTGCGCCCAGCAGCACGATGCCGGTCTTGATGTAATACTCCGTCCGGAGACTGGTCAGGAACCACCCCGGCATCTTCTTGATGTTCCCGATGATAAGGCCGATCAGCAGGGCGAGCAACGGCGCGCCCAAGTGCAGGTTGGACTTCACAAATACGTTGGACGCCAGGTAGAAGATGACCAGCGAGCCCACAAAGAGAATCGTGTAGCCGGGAATGAACTCCTTGACCTTACGACCCATGATGGCGATGGAAATCGTAAATACGACCCCAAACAGCAAGAAGATCGCCAGATATCCCGGGCCATGCTTGGCCATGTCTGCGCCGAGCTGTGACATGCCCGACCATTTTCCCGGGGTAACGGCCCATCCCTTGATGGTCCCCCCACTGAAGTACACGCCCAGGGCCATCAAGACAATGCCGATCCCGAGCCAAACCGCCCAATAATCTTCCTTCATCCACAGTTCTTTGATTCGTTCGCCCATCAGTTTCCTCCTTTTCCGGTTCTCCCATTTCCCTTTTCAATTCGTTTGAAGTTGCAACCCGTGTGCCAACGTTTCTTCATCAGGTCAGCGGATCTAAATAGCTTTCGTCACATGACTTAAATACCAAGATATTGACGTCCAATAACGACGCCGAGGCAAAGATGTTACCTTTGCGAAACACAAAGCGGAGCACCACCGGCATCCTGATACCCGAGGGGTGTGCGACCGGCTCCCGCGAAGTCCCGGCCAAGGGCAACATCGAGGCGATTGTTACCAATTTGTAACGGCATAACCCGGCGGGACGGAACCCGCCGGGGAGCTGTCAGCCGTCAGCTATCAACTTTCAGCCGGACAGCGTGCTCGATGAATTCTGATCGGATGAGGAAGGACATCTCCCTGCAAAGCAATCATTACCAACCCATAGCAAGCGTCAGCCAGGAACCAACGCCAAGCGAAAAACCTGCCAAGTCAAAAGACTCGAGCGTTCGGACCGAGCGGCGTGGGCTGAGAGCTGAGAGCTGAGAGCTGAGAGCTGACAGCTTCTATTGGGCACACCAATTGCATGGGAAATGTCCCGGAGGTGCGTCATGAGTCAGCACACAGGAATCAAATCCACCGAGGTAATGACATGCAAGAAATGTCGGCACTTCCGCGACGATCCTCTGGAACTGGAAAAGATGTTTCCCAGTATTCTCATTCTGTCATCCACCTACGGTTCCACACGGGGCAATGCTGGTGTCTGTTGGATCCACGAGACTTTTCACAATCCGGAGCCGGCATGCCCCGATTTTCTTTCGAGGTAGACGCCTTTGTATCGGGCAAAAACCACCAGAAAATCTAGATCAACCACGTATTCAGCGGTATTCAACAGTGTGCCTTCCTGACGGTTGCCAGGTTCAAATAGTTCACATATACTTGAGGTAGGAGGCGCCAATGCCACAACTTCATCTATACGTCAACGACGACGTTGCCGCCGACATCAAGCGGAGGGCAAATGAAACCGGGATGAGCGTTTCTCGCTTCCTGGCGTTGATGATCCGCGAAAGGACCCCCACCGACTGGCCTGAGGACTGGTTCGATCGGATTCCCGGCGGCTGGCAAGGCAGGCCCCTTGTGCGCGAACCGCAAGGGAAGTTCGAAACCCGCGAGAGCTTTCGGTGAAATTTCTTCTGGACACCAACGTTTGTATCAAGATCCTCAACGGTTCCTCGGAGGCAGTCGTCGCCAGAATGCGAATCCATGACCCCACCAAAATAACGCTGAGCGCAGTCGTCAGGGCCGAGTTGGTATACGGGGCAAGGAAGAGTCGGCATGTGGCGGCAAATCTCCGGTTGGTCGAGGCCTTTTGTGAACCCTTCGTCTGTTTTCCGTTCGACGACCGCGCAGCCGACGTTTACGGCGGCATCCGGACCGACCTCGAACGTCTCGGACAGCCAATCGGCCCCAACGATCTCATGATTGCCTCAACCGCTCTGGCTCACTCCCTGACTCTCGTAACCCATAACCTCTCCGAGTTTTCTCGCGTGCCATGCCTCCGTATCGAGGACTGGGAGGAGTGACCGTGCCAGTCACTCTAACCCGACCTTCAGGATCAGGGACGGGGGCAGGGACAGAGGCAGGATCGCAAGGTCTATGGGCGCCCTTTCGTTCCGACCGCCTGGAGGGCGAGGTGTCCGTAATGGATCGTCGCAGGTGAAACGGTGAGGACTCCGCTATCATTGCCTTGAAAGAGGTGACGGATGGTTGAATCTCTGACATTTTGTGGCGCTGCGGGAACAGTCACGGGCTCGTGCTCTTTGATCACTTCGGGCGCCGGCCGATTTCTGGTGGACTGCGGTCTGTACCAGGGCAACCGCAGTGTTGACGAACTCAATAGCAATCCATTTCCATTCGACCCGGAAGCGATCGACTTCCTGGTGTTGACTCACGCCCATATCGATCACTCGGGATTGGTGCCCAAACTGGTCAAAGAGGGCTTCAATGGACCGATCTTCGCCACGCGGGCGACAGTGGACTTGCTGGAATTCATGCTGGCTGACTCGGCTCATATTCAGGAATCAAACGCCGAGCGCCGCAATCGCCGGCGGGAGCGCCGGGGTCAAAAGCCCATCGAACCATCCTATTCAATCGAAGACGTCAACGCTGCCCTCGAAATGATGCAACCCCTCGAGTACGAAGAGTGGTGGGATCCACAGCCCGGCGTGCGTGCCCGCTTCTGGAACGCCGGACACATCCTCGGCTCGGCGTCGGTCGAAGTGAAATTCGACACCGATGCGTCGGGCAATACGCTCCGGATGTTGTTCTCGGGTGATCTCGGCCCGGATCAGAAAGTCTTCCACCCCGAACCGGATGCCCCCGAAGGCTTCGACTATGTGGTGTGCGAGAGCACCTACGGAGATCGTGACCGGGAGGATTATACCCTCCAAGGCCGAAGGGACACGCTGTGCCGGGAGCTGAATACCGCTCTCGAACGGGGCGGCAACGTCGTCATCCCTTCCTTCGCCCTCGAGCGCAGCCAAGAGCTCTTGCATGATATTCATGTGCTTTTGGAAAAGGGCAAAATACACCCTGCCGCCGTCTTTCTCGACTCACCGCTTGCCCGCAAAGCGACCGAAGTCTTCATGCGGTATGCCGATTCCCTCGAAGACATCGAGGTGCCCAATACTGACTTGTTCCACCACGAGAAATTCCACCTGGTTCAGACGGTGCAAGAAAGCAAGAACATCAACGGTTATGCCGGCGGTGCGATCATCCTCTCGGCAAGCGGCATGTGCACCGCCGGCCGAATCAAGCACCATCTGCGAGCCAATATCTGGCGTCCCGAGTCAACGATTCTATTCGTCGGCTACCAAGCCCACGGAACCCTGGGGCACATCATCAGCAACGGCGCGAAAAAAGTGCGAATTCACGGCCGTGAATTCGAGGTCAACGCGGCGATACGGCGAATCGGAAACTATTCGGCTCACGCCGACCAACCGGAACTCGCAGACTGGATCATGGAGCGGATGCCGGTGGCCCGGGTCTTCCTCAATCACGGCGAAAATGACGCGAGAGAGGCACTGCGAAAACTCCTGATCGAGCGGGGCGTCAAACCCGATCATATCGTCATTCCCGCTTTCGACGAGAGCTTCGACCTCGTCGCCGGCACCGCCCTTTCCAAGGGACGCGCCGCCGATCGGATCGAGGATGAGGCGCTTCAGCGTGATTGGCACAGCGAATACGCAGTGTTCATTCTGCGGATGGCGGAACAGTTGAGATCAATTGACGATCCCATTGAACGCCACCAACTGATCGTGAAAATGGAAGCCGCTCTGCAGGATTAGCCACTTATCCACGAACGGCTTCGAAAAAACGAGGCAAAAGGAGGATAAGTGGCGCTGTCTCTTCCTGATCTTATGTTCTGGATTGAGCAGTCACCGCCAACTGACCAGCCAACGCCGATGTTCAACCCAGGG
>JAOZPW010000108.1 GCA_029932545.1 Thermoanaerobaculales bacterium
CCGCACCCAATGATTGACAAAACCCACTCCGCCGACACCACCGGCAGCGCCCGGCCGTCGACCCGCGACCGCTCCGAAATTCCTGAGAGATTCACCTGGGATCTTTCCCACCTCTATCCCGACTGGGAAGCGTGGGAGAAAGACCTGGGAAATGCCGAAGAACTGATGGAACACTACCGTGCCTTCGAGGGCACCCTGGCCGACGGCCCAGACCGGATTCTCGAGGCATCACGCCTCTCCGATGAATTGGGCCAGTTGGCATACCGAGTCTACCGTTACCCCGGTTTGATGCAGAACCAGGACACCCGGGACAACGACGTCAAGGAACGTCTGGGGCGTGTACAGATCCTCTTCGCCAGATTCCGGCAGGCCACCGCCTGGTATGCCCCGGAACTCCTGCGAATTCCCGAAGAGACGATGCGGGAGTGGCTCAAGGAGACCCCCAACCTTGAGCCCTACCGCTTCGGCATTCTCGAGACCTACCGTCAACAGGAGCACGTACTGGATGAGCAGGGAGAACGGATCCTGGCCCTCGCCGGCCCCTTCAGTAACACAACGTCCGAGACCTACTCGATGCTGGCCGACGCCGACGTCGAGTATCCGACGATCGAACTCTCGGATGGAACCTCGGTCGTCGCCAGTCACGCGGGCTACCAGCACGGCCTTCACACCCTCAGAAACCAATCGGATCGGGAGGCCCTGTTCAAGGCTCACTTTTCGGTCTACGACAAGACCCCGAACACCTGGGCCGCCATCTACGACGGAGTGCTCCAGCGCGACTGGTTCATCGCTCAGGCACGGAAATACTCAACGACTATCGAGGCCGAATTGCACGACAACGCGATTCCCGAGTCTGTCGTCGAGACTCTGGTGGACACCGCCCGAGAGGGCTCAGAGCCACTGCGGCGCTATCACGCACTGAGAAAGAAAGTGCTCGGGCTGGAGTCCTACCGCTACTTTGACGCCTACCTCCCCCTGGTCGAGGTCAACTGGCCCCTCCCCTACGACGACGTCGCCCCCCTGATCGAGGCCTCGGTAAGCCTCTTCGGAAACGACTACCAGAAAACCGTGCGTCAGGCCTTCGACCAGCGCTGGATCGACGTGTACGAAAACGAAGGCAAACGATCAGGTGCGTTCTCGGCCGGCGTTTACGGTGTGCATCCTTACATGCTGCTCAATTATGCCGATACGCTCAACGACGCCTTCACCGTGGCCCACGAAATGGGTCACTCGATGCACACGGTTCTCTCGCACCAGAACCAGCCGTTCGCCACTGCCGAATACACAATTTTCGTCGCCGAGGTCGCCAGTATGACCAACGAAAACCTGTTCCTTGACCTGCTCCTTGAGAGAGAACAGGACCCAATGCGACAAATCGTCATGCTGCAGCACGCCATCGACGACATCGCGGCCGGCTTCTATCGGCAGACGATGTTTGCCGAATTCGAACTGCGGGCCCACCGGGCCGTCGAAGACGGCCAGCCGATCACGGCCGACTTCCTGCAAAAGACCTACCTTGAGGTCCTGACCGCCTATTTCGGCGACACCCTGGACGATCAGGCGTGGTACGAGACCACCTGGGCCCGCATCCCCCACTTCTTCGGCTCGCCCTACTACGTCTACCAATATGCGACCTCAAAAGCGGCGGCGACCCTCTTCCACGCAAAGATGACAACCGGGCCTCAGGATGAGCGTGCCGAGACCGTCGCTCGTTACCTGAAGTTGCTCAGGTCCGGGGGCAGCGACCACCCGGTCAAACAGCTGCAAAAGGCCGGAGTGGATTTCACCACACCTGATCCTGTCGAGGCAATGGTCGCGACGATGGATAGGCTGGTTGGGCAGATCGAGGATGCCCTCAGGAACGCTGGAAAGCTGAAACGCTAGGAAGCTGGCACGCCCAAGCCCGAGAGCGCACCAACCCTCAAATCGGGACGTGCGACCATGGCATTCTTCACCCGGCAGGCCTCCCGCCAACGAAGGCGCTGCGAAGAATACCTCGCCGGGCAATCCCCGGCGAGCACGTTGGTGATCGAGTCTCTCGACCACGCCGTAGGCCGCCGAGGCCTACAAAGATGATGAAGACAAAGTGCAGTAACACGACCCCATCGGCAGCAAGCTTGAGGAACATCTATGGCTCCGGGCAGGTGAAATTGCCCGGATGCTGACGACGGATCGACTGAATCACCTCGTCCAACTGCTGAAGAAAACGGGATTTATCGCTCTTCTTGAGCGGCGCAGGACCACCGGTAATTTCTCCTGCACCTCGGAGTTCTTCCAACAAGTTCCGAGTCGCAAGGGCTTGGCCGATATTGTCGTGGGTGAACGGTTTCCCGGTCGAACCAAGAACACAGGCGCCCGCCTTCAAGCAACGACTCGCAAGAGGAATGTCGGCGGTGATGACAATGTCCCCCGATTGCACGTGCTCGACAATCCAGTCGTCGGCGGCGTCGAATCCGTCTCCTACAACTTCGAGTGTTATCCACGATTCATTCGGAGTCCGCATCCAAGAATTCGCTACCAGCGTGACCTTGAGGCCACACCGGCCTGCAACCCGGAACACCTCCTGTTTGACCGGACACGCATCAGCATCGACAAAGATGTGCAACAAGGAAACCTCTCCATCTCTCAGCCCAGAGACCCGATCTGGCCGCTGAGGACCAAGTATAGCCGTGATGAGGGATGCACCGTGTTGACCGTGTTACTCTCAGTAGGAAACGGAATTTTCGAGTCGCAACGAGGCAATGAACCACTCAAGAAGTTTCTTCGATGTATACGCGATAACGACCCTGCTGGTGTCGTCTCCCCAGAGGACTATCTACCGATCCGTTGAGCCGGACTCCAATAGGGATATTGTGGTCAAACTGTTGACCTCGAACGTCACATCCAGTGACCCGATCCTTCATGACCGCTTTCTACGCGACATAGGTGCATTGCAACTCCTCTCTCTGCCGGCCTTTCCTGAAATCCTCAACTTTGGAGTAGCAGGCGACAATAGTGCCTTCATGGTCATGGAGTGGATCGACGGCGACAACATCTCCAGCCTGGCAGAGATACAACCTGACCGGATAATCCCCCTGCTGGCCCAGATTACAGAGAGCCTTGAGACCCTGGCGATGGGCGGGGTCTACCACGACAATCTCTCACCGGACAACATTCTCGTCCAGACACGGCCCGACCATGAGGTTGCGAAGATCCTCGGATTCGGAACCACTGCCTTTTTCAGCGAGATTGCAGCCGGTACGGTCCCCGGTCGCTCGACTGGGGTCGAACGTTTCATAGCGCCCGAACGCCTCGGGGCCTCGGAAAACGTTTCCGAAGCAGGCGTCCTCTCCGACCTCTATTCCCTGGCGTTGGTCACGGTCGATATTCTCGGGGGGGATATCTCAGACCTGGGATCGGATGATCCGGAGGTTCGTTTTCCTGAGGATATTCGCGATGCCCTTTCGAACGCCGAAGTCCTGGAGGATGCACTTTCCGGCGCCCTGGCAATGGCTCCTGACAAGCGTCAGACAACCTATGCCATCCTCAGGAACGCTCTTGAGTGGGATTATGACTATATGGAGGGTGTAGACCTCATCTCCGATCCGGACCGGATATCAGAGACCTTGGTGGAACTGCCGCCTCAAGAACGATCTGAGTGTTCAACCCCGGCATCAGAAGAAGACGGGGACCCAGGAGAAGAGATCACAACCGTCCTGAAATCCCCAGGCTTGAACGGCCCAATCGACGAGGATCTCATACAAACCGATCCAGGTGGTTTCAACCCCAACAAGACAGATCCCGTTTTCATGCCACCTCCACCAAATCCACCAGAGCTACCGAAGGAGCAAACGCCTGAAGTCGAGGCCGTTCCTCAAATCCAGGAAGGCGGAAGACCCAGGCTCAATTTTGACCGACGTTTGCTGCTTTGGGTACCCATTGGCCTGGCCATCATGGTTATCTTGGGCATCGGCACGGTGAAGTTGTGGCGCCTCGCTCTTCGCCCACAAGCGAAATCACAGCCCACGGCTGTTGTTCAACCGACTGCCGTGCCTCGTGTGCCGGCACCTGAAATTCCAGCCGAAGTTCAGGTCCACCCCGGACTCGCGCAGGCCGACGCGCTGCTGCTCGAGGATGACGTTGAAGGGGCTCGGGCCATTCTCTCGGCGATCACTCCCGAAGAGATCGAGCTCTTTTCCAACGAGGAGGTCGAGTCATTCAACGCCATGAATAACGCCCTCGAGGGATCTCGATTCGACGCCGCGGTCGCTGATCTCAAGGGTGGCCTGGACCACGGCAGCATTCGAATGCTGAAACGTGGGGTCGCCGGAGTTTTGAGGGCAAACCCGGAGGATCTTGCCGATCGTCCGGACATCCCTCCGATGCTCAAGAAGGGCCAAAACGCCCTTCGGATCCACGCCCTGATGTGGAAGGCGCACGAATCGCAGGATCACAGGCTCGTTCTGGAGCAGTGTTCAGCCATGATTGAGGTTCTGCCGAAGTACAGCACCCCATTCCAATTCCGAGAGGAGGCTGCGCTTGCTTTGGAAAACGTCTCGGAGCAAGCGTTTGAGGCGGGACACTACGACCAGGCCAGGGGAACGCTCTCACCCATCACGACATACTGGCCGGACCGCGAGGGACTCTCCCAACGGCTCTCCACCATCGAGAATACCAAGCAGGAACTGGAGGACCAGAGAACCTACATCGCCGAGGCCCTGGCAATCTCACAGGCCGGTGACCCCGAGGCGGGACTTGCCATTCTGGAGGGAATAACTCCCGTTGCCATGCTCCAAAGACACCATTCTGAAGCCGTCACCCTCCTCGAGAAGCACCGTGCCGAGTTGGACGCCCAACCGCCTGAGGTGGTATTCAAGCTGAAACCCCAGATCGAATTCAAGAAGAAGAAAACCGTGACGATCCAGTTGATCGTCACTGACGACCATCTGGTGACCGGAGTCTCGGCTTATCTCAAGGCCGCCGGCGCCAACAGCTATTCGAAGATCAACCTCAATCTTGACCCGGCAACCGGTAGCTGCACTCTCGATATCGGGCCCGAGACCCACAACAACGACGACTTCCTCCTCTACGTCGAGGCCGTTGACGGATCCGGTCACACCGGCCGCCTGGCAAGTCCCCAGGCTCCCCTCGAATTCAAACGCAAAAAAGGCCTGAAGGCCCTGTTCGGCAAGTAGGCCCGTCGCGTTTCGCCCGCAGGGCGGAATAGTGGCCTTTGAGGGCTCCGGCTTCACCCAGGCGCATACCGGGTCTGTGGTACATTTTCATCCGCGCGATATTTCTCTGCCCTGATGCGGCCTCCCACCAGACGCCGGATATGACACGAAAGAGAAAGGCAAGTGATGCGAAAAATAATTGTCATAGTGGTCATCGTTCTGGCGGCCGGCGCCGTCTTTGCGGACGACGTCTACCTCCGGGGAGGCGGCCAGATAACGGGAGTGATCGTCGAGCAGTCGGAAGAGTCCGTGACGGTCGATATCGGTGGAGGAACCCTCACGGCACGGATGTCGAGTGTTGTCCGCATCGAAAAGCGGGACTCGCCACTTCAGGAGTATCGGACGAGAGCCGAGGGCATTCCCCCCGACGATGCCGAGGCATGGCGAGAGCTGGCACAGTGGGCAACGAGCGAAACGCTCTCGAGCCAGGCTTCGGAGGCATACTCGTACGTGATCGCAGTCCTGCCGGACGACCACGAAGCAAACCGAGCCCTCGGCCGGGTCCTACTCGACGGAAAGTGGGTCACCGAGGAGGAGAGCTATCGTGCCCGAGGCTTTGTGGAGTTCGAGGGCGAGTGGTTGACCCGGGACGAACGAATAGCGATCATCAAGGGCCGAAAGGCCCGCGAGAAGGAGGATCGCCAGGCGAATGACGCCGCGATCCAGGCCATCAATGATGAGCAGGAAGCTGAAGCTGAGAGGGAGCGAGAGGCAGCCGAGCGCGAGGAGGCTCGGCGCTACAACTCGATCAACTGGGGCTGGGGGGCAGGTCCGTCCTATTGGCCCTCTTCTTCTGGATCGTTATCAACAAACCCGGCCGACTCTTCGGGAGTCTGGCGATGAATCGGGAGGAACCCATGAGCCGTTATTTTAGAATGCTCCCGCTGGTCGTCGTGCTGTTCGCGGCGTGCTCCTCGCCCTCGCCGGTCGACGAAATCGTCAGTTCAAATCTTGCCGCCCGTGGAGGCAAGGAGCAGATTCAGGCTCTGCAATCAATCCGGCAGACTGGGACCGCGACCGCGAGTGGCGGGCGGGTCGCACGAGTCGTCCGCGAGATCAAGCAACCCGGTCTCTTCCGGCTCGAGTTCTCCTCCCAGGGGACGAAGAGCGTTTTCGCCAACGATGGCAAAACCGGTTGGCAGGTCGCGCCTCTGCAGGGGCAGTTCGAACCCAAGGTAATGACGCCGGAAACCGATGCGGCCGCAGGGGTCGACCAGCGCGACATCGAAGGGCCTTTATTCAACTGGCGCGAGAAGGGACACGTGGTCGAACTGATAGGGCGCGAGATGCTTCCCGGGGGCGAGGCCTTCAAGCTCAAGGTGACCCTCGAGGACGGCGCGGTCCGCTACGACTTTGTCGATGTCACATCACACCTGATCGTCCGCTCCGATATAACACGGTTGGTCCAGGGACAGCCCGTGGTGCTGGAAAACACGTTCTCGGATTTCCGGGAAGTGGACGGGCTCGTCTTCCCGTTCCTGGTCGAAACCCAGACCAAGGGCCGGCCGCAGGTCCTCAGGATCACCATAGAAAAAATCGAACTCAACCCTGACCTCGACGACGCACGGTTCCAGTTTCCCCAGTAGGAACGGCGCCACCGCCCCTCCGAGGCTTGTCGAACGGGAGGTCTTTCTTTCGGCCTCTTTGAGCTTTTTGTGGCTATTCCTCTGGGTCCTTTGCGCTCTTTGCGAGGTCGCTCTCTTCCCGCTTCACTCTCCGGCTGCCATCGTAGAGGTCAAAACGCATCCAGCGGCACTCAATCGGGCCGTTGAAAACCGGGATTCTCCGCGCGGCCTTGAGGCCGATGTTCTTGGAGAGCTCCCTGTTACCCGCGAGGATCCATGCGGTTGAATCTCCTCCGATGGCCTTGAGACGGTCTCCAAGGGCTGAATAGAGGCCTTTGAGGGCGCCGGCTTCACCCAGGCGCTTGCCGTAGGGCGGGTTGATAACGATCAACGAACCCTCACCTGGCGGATCCATCGTCGTCGCCTCGCCCGGGACGACATCGACCCACTGATTGACCCCCGCGGCCCCGAGGTTCTGCTTGGCGACCTTGAGGGCCTTGGGATCGTGGTCGGCCGAGATGATGGGACACGGCGCCGGCCTCTGCTGAGCCTCAAGATCACGCCGCACTTTGACCAGAAGATCCTGGCGGTGGTCCGGCCACCGTTCAAACGCGAAACGCCGATAGAGGCCCGGGGCCATCCTTGTGGCAATCATCGCAGCTTCGGCGCCAAAAGTTCCGGTCCCACCCATCGGGTCCAAGAGGGGCCTTTCACCGTCGTATTCAGCCAACAAGAGCAGTCCGGCGGCCAGGGCGGAGTTCAGAGGGGCCGGCCCGCCCTTGGGACGGTAACCACGTTTGGAAAGCGGCGTTCCTACGGCATCGAGGGATATCGACGCTTCACCTTCTTGAAGATGGAGGTGAATCGGGACATGGGGCTTGACCAGATCGACCGAGGGTCGCCCTCCGATTCTGTCACGAATCCGGTCGACCACGGCATCCTTGACGACCTGGGCTGCGAACACAGTGTTGCCGAAGGCCGAGTTCCGACCGGCAACGTTAACCGCCAACGTTCCGCCCGGCGTCAGGTAATCCTCCCATGCCACCCGGCTCGCCAGCCGGTAAAGCTGTTCCCTGTCACCGGCCGAACCCGAGGTGACGGGGATCAGAATCCGCATGGCGGTACGAAGCCCCAGACAACTCCTGATCATCGCCTGACGGTCACCATGGAATCGCACCATGCCCCGCCCTGCCTCGACCCTCATGCCTCCCAGGTCAAGAATTTCGTCCGCAAGGACGTCCTCGAGTCCACGGCTGCAGGTGGCAACTAACTCACGAGTTCTCATGGAGAACTCGTGAAGCTGGGAGGCTGGGAGGCTGGAACGCGAGGACGCTGGCCTGCCGGATGGTGGGCCAAGGCCCACCCTACAAACTCGTGCCGGTTTGCCTCAGCTGAGAGCTGAGAGCTGAGAGCTGATAGCTTTCTCATCAGTAATCCGACGTCATGATGAACACCGGGGCGCCGTCGAATTTCTTGTAAAAGGGTCTCAATCTTTCGGTGTTGTAGAACTTCCCAACATCGATCACCTTCTTGCGTGAGGTGACGACGTCAATAGGCACGTTGTCGTACCGCCCGTTCCGAACATTGACCAGGCGACCGGAGACTCCGCTGAGGATCAAATCCATTGCAAGATTGCCGTAGGCCATCGGAACGATCGAGTCCATTGCATCAGGATCACCCGAGCGAACCATGTAGCCAAGTCTCTGTGAGATCACATCGACCCGTCGTCCGTTGTTGAATTTTGGAGACGCGTTCCTCAGAGCCTGGGCGACACGATCCCCGATGCCACCCAGCTTCTTGTGACCGAACATGTCGGTCTCCTGGTCCGAGAAGACCATTTCGTCCATTCCGGTGAAGGTCGCCCCTTCGGAGACCAGAACGACACTGTATTTGCTGGGATGCTCCCGCCGATCTTCTGTCATCAGCTCACAGAGGTGTTCAATGTCGAAGATGTGCTCGGGGATGACACACCGGTTGGCCGCCCCGGCCATCGTCGGCAACAGTGCCGTATAGCCTGCATATCGGCCGAAAACCTCGATGACCAGGAAGCGCTCGTGGCTGCCGGCCGATGTCCGCAGGGCATGGGTCATCTCTATGGTTCGCGTGACGCAGGTCGAAAAACCGATGCAGTAATCGGTCCCCGGCACGTCGTTGTCCATCGTCTTGGGCAAAGCAACGACCGGCACTCCCTGCTTGTGGAGGTGTTCGCCGTAGGACAATGTGTCGTCACCTCCGATTGGAATCAAGGTGTTGATGCCGAGAAAATCCAGATTCTTCAACACTTCCGGGGTCAAGTCGTTGACCTCGTCCCCATACACCTCGCTGTAGTGTTCCGGCACATCGACCTTGGGCACGTGGCTTGGACGGGTCCTCGAGGTGTGGAGGAAGGTCCCCCCGGTCCGCCCAATTTTGTTGACGACCTCTTCGGTCAACTCGACAACGGAATCACCTGCATCGCCCCGCTCCCGGTCAATCTCGATCAGACCGGACCAGCCCCGTTTGATGCCTATGACACGGTATCCCTCTCTGAGGGCCCGGACGGTGACGCCACGAATCGCCGGATTGAGGCCAGGCACATCGCCGCCTCCCGTCAAAATACCGATGGTCTTGCCGATTGAGTGTTTTGCAACCATGTCAAATCCTCCAGAGGGGAAACCACCCTCAATGCGTATCAATTTCCTCAACCTGCCACATCACGGTGTCGCCGGCCGCCAAAGGCGAAACCGAACCCTCCCCAAAACGATAGGCCGAAGGTACTCGCCAGGGGTTCCGAACAAGAGTAATACTGTCGGTGTTGCGCTGGAGTCCATAAAAATCAGCTCCAAAGAACGAGGCAAAGGCCTGCAATCGATCCAGGGCGCCTTCGGCCTCAAAAATCTGAGCGTACAGCTCCAGGGCGGCGTGGGCGGAGAAGATCCCCGCGCAACCGCACGACGCTTCCTTGGTCTCAACCGTGTGGGGCGCTGAATCTGTCCCCAGGAAAAAGCGCGATTTGCCCGACGTCGCTGCGGCAACCAGCGCCAGACGGTGCCTTTCCCGCTTGAGCACCGGCAGACAATAACGGTGCGGGCGGATCCCACCCTCGAAGATCGCGTTGCGGTTCATCAAGAGATGGTGGGGAGTGATCGTCGCCACCACTCCATCACGAGCACTCTCGACGAAAGCCACGGCCTCGGCAGTCGTAACATGCTCCATGACGATCTTGAGCCGTGGATGCGCTTCCACCAGTGGTGCCAGAACTCGTTCGAGAAAGACCGCCTCCCGGTCAAACAGATCAATATCGGGGTCGGTCACCTCTCCATGGACCAACAGAGGCAGTCCCAATTCAGCCATCACCGCAAGAGGCTCACCGACGCGGGCAATAGAGGTCACTCCGGCATCGGAGTTGGTCGTCGCCCCGGCAGGATAGAGCTTCACACCCTGCACAACCCCGCTATCGACTGCACGTCTGATCTCGGCCACTGGCGTACGATCCGTCAAGTAGAGCGTCATCAAGGGCTCAAAGGTCGTACCGGACGGCAATGCCGCGAGAATCCGGCTGCGATAGGCACGAGCATCATCGGTCGTAACGACCGGAGGCTTGAGATTCGGCATGACAATCGCCCGACCGAAAACCCTTGCCGAGTGGACTACGGCGTCGGCCATCGCGGCACCATCCCGCAGGTGCAAGTGCCAGTCATCGGGTCGTGTCAATGTGATCCGGCTCATCATCGGCCCCTCCATTGCCCCATTCTGGAGCATTATGACGTACAGTAGTGGAACCTCCGTGATTTGGGGCGATTTTTCTTCGTCTCATGCATAGGGTGACCAAGGGAGAAAGATTGACGATAGCCGGCAACCTCAGAACAATGGGCCTTGGAGACATCGTGCAATGGTTGGCTTCGACGCAGAAGACAGGGACCCTGATCATCGACGGACCGGAGTTCACAAAGAAGATTTATTTTCGCCAGGGCGATGTGGTCGCGGTTGCCTCAGACAATCCCCATGAGTTCCTCGGACACTACCTGCTGGGATGGGGTTATTGCACTTCAACCGATATCGAAGCGATGCTCAAGATCCAAGATTCGAAGACTGCAATGCTCGGCGAACTCGCAGTCAAGAACGGATTTGTCAGCACCGAGGAGCTCCGAACCGTCGTAACGGCCAAGACCGAAGAAACTCTCTACGATCTGATCCTGTGGGATTCCGGAGATTTCCGCTTCATTGAAGGCCAACTGCCCGACAGGGCATTTCAAGAGATCCCGCTCCCGGCGACGTCGTTCCTATTCGAAGGTCATCGGCAAAGGGACGAACGGCTTCAGATGATCGACCTGGTCCCCAATACCGCCGTCGTTCCCATCTTGATTGCTCTCCCGGAAGATCTGGAAGAGACAGACTTGGCATTGGTGACACAGATGGACGGCAGAGGCACGATCGAGGAGCTGGCCCTGTCCAACCGGCGAACGATCTTCGATGTACTTAAATTGGTCCACCGCTGCGTGCAATCAGGCCTGATGCAGGTACATTCATCCGAAGGGACCGCAACACTGTCCGACCAGATCGCGGCACCTTGGATGGCGACCGAACGCAGTGTAATGGCACGGCTGGAACGGGGCCGTTTCCTCGACGCCCTCAAATTAATCAACGAGGCACAGGAGACCTTTGCACCCGACCCCGCGGCCCATGCCTGGGCCTCGTCGATGTTCAGTCGAATCGAGCAGGCACTGAACGACGAGGCAATCGAGGGATCGGACATCCTCGACTTGGGGATTGAATTGGATGACCTGGTCAACCTGGACTGCGATCCCGCCGAGGGTTTCGTCCTGTCTCGGATCACCGGAGTCTACTCAATCGATGAGGTCCTGAATCTGCTTCCTGGTTCCAACCTCAACAATCGCGTAATCATCCACAATCTCATCCGACGCGGCCTGATAAAACCCCGTGACGCCACCTCAATCAAGCGGTTTCAAAAATCTCTGAGTTGAACGGGAACGCAGTTGAACCGCAGAGACGCGAAGCAATCGAAGAGAAAGGGGGAAATGAACTTCGGATGGTCACCGTTGCGGGGCAC
>JAOZPW010000388.1 GCA_029932545.1 Thermoanaerobaculales bacterium
TGGACTCCGGTACCAGTTACTGGCTCTATGCGGTGTGGGGTTCGGCAAGCAACGACGTCTACGCCGTCGGTTCGTATGGGGTGATCCTCAACTATCTCGATTCGGCCTGGGTTCCAATGTACTCAAGTGTCACCATCGACCACCTGAGTGCTACTTGGGGTACGGCCGGTGACGATGTCTACGCGGTTGGGGAGCACGGAGCATTCCTACAGTACGATGGCACGACGTGGTCCCAACTGAGTTCAGGAGTCGCTCAGGACCTCCATGATGTCTGGGGCACCTCGAGCAACGATGTCTTCGCCGTGGGGGAGGCCGGCACGATCGTCAATTACTACAATTCGGGCTGGTTTCCCATCTCCTCTGGGACGACCGAGAACCTCACAGGTATTTGGGGTGAGGATCCGACGAATATCTTTGTCGTTGGGTGGAACGGTACGATTATTCATTCCTCCGACGATGGTCAGAGTTGGTCTTCGATGTCTTCCGGTACGCAGGAATGCCTTTTAGGTATTTGGGGAAGCGCTCACGATGATGTATTTGCTGCCGGAAATATCGGAACGATCCTGCACTATGACGGCGCCTCGTGGTCTTTAATGACGACCGGGATCACGATAAACCTGTTCGGCATCTGGGGAAGTGCTCCCAACGATGTCTTTGCCGTTGGACAGGACGCGATGATCATTCATTTCGACGGCCTGACCTGGTCTTTGGTGAATTCCGGTGGTACCTGGTGGGAATATCTTCTTGACGTGTGGGGCTCGGCGAGTGACGACGTGTTCGCCGTCGGGTTGGACACGGCGATCCGGCATTTCGACGGTACATCGTGGTCACTGATGGCAGCTGACTCCTCGCCCAGCCTGACTGGCGTATGGGGTACGACGGGGGACGACATCTTTGCCGTCGGGGATACAGGAGCGATCCTCCACTACACGATCCCGCCGTTTTTTACCGACGGTTTCGAAACCGGTGATCTCTCCGGATGGAGCGCTGCGGTCCCTTGATATGAGATCCCATATTTAGGGAGAGTGATTTCCTTTCCTGATCCAAGCCATCCTTCCACTGTCGAGGACCGATTCGGAGCAAATGACCACGATGACGAAAGTCACGGGACTGAGAAGTGCGGGTTAGAACCAGATCCGAGAGATTCCGGCAGCTTCGTGTTAGCCTTGTTCTCAAGGAGCAACTCCAGTATCGATGAGCACGAACCCTGAACCTGGTGTCCGGAACAGTGGTTCATCCCTGTCCGCTTCTGCTGTATTCAGGGACTTCGCGTGGATGAGAGATCCGGTCGTGCTTGCGGGGCTCGTTGCGGGCGTGGCTGTTTGTGTGCTCTCGGCTTTTGACGGCCGGGTTTCGACCGACTCCTCCACCGTTACGTTCGCGTGCTATGCGGTCTTTTTGCTGCTTGCCGGGACGGCTTCCTGGATGCAAGCTCGTGGAGCTTCGTCGCCCTCGGAGAGGAGATTCTGGGGGCTTGTGACAATTGCCATGCTCTTCTGGCTTGTTGCAGCAGTGCCTTTCCTGTTATCGAATGAGTTCTATTACTCGAACCTGATACTGCAAACACTGATCGACGTGGCTTTTGCCCTCTACTACGTGGCCCTGGTGTTGGCTGCGGAACAACGCCCCGAGCGAGGGCCGGAGTTGTCCAAAAAGGACCTTGACCATCGGCTCGAGGTCTGGGGTCTCCACTTTTTTGTGCTTGGATTGGTGCTGTATTTCGTTCTGATTCCCAATATTTTCGGACCTCAGATCGATGATATGGGCCGGCCCATCGAGGGCTATGTGCTCTTCCTTGCCCTCGATATCTATCTGTTCTTACGTTTTGTCTACCTCTTTTCAGCGACCAAACAGGTGGGATGGAAAGTTCCCTATGCTCTTCTCGCCGGAGGGCATTTTCTGTGGTCGTTCACGGACATTTTCGAATCGCTAACTCGCCTGCCGGGATCCACCCTGGAAATCACCACCTGGCTCAATCCGCTTTGGTACCTGCCCTTTCTTTTGGTACTTGCGGCTGCCCGTTTCCGGTCGGCGCAGACTGAGGTTGGCCAGACTTCAGAAGCGGAGTTCCCGGAACATGGACCGCGGCGCCTGGTCCTCTTTCTCTTCATCCTGGTACTGATTCACCTTGGAGTCGGGTTGCTCGGCGGCATCGATCGAGCCGGTTACGGGAGTCGCGGGATCCTGACCATTGGATTGGCTCTTGGGTTGGGGGTTCTCGCCCAGATACAGTATCGAAACCTGGATCTTCGTAACCGCCGCCTCCACGAACTCCGTGAAGTGGTCCTGGCTGATCTGCAGCGTTCCGAGGAGACCCTTCAAGAGCACAACGAGTTGCTGCGTGATTTTAACAAGCAGCTTACGACGAGGGTCTCAGAACGCACCGCTGAAGTTCGGCAGACCCGTGATATTGCTCTTATGACCCTGGCCAAACTGACCGAAAGCCGTGACTACGAAACGGGTCGGCACCTCGAACGTATTGCCCTCTTTTCCGAGAGACTGGCCGAGGTACTCTCGGCCGGTGTTTGGCAAGACCGCGTCAGCGGTGATTTTGTGGAGGAACTCCGGAGGTCCAGCCCTCTTCACGACATCGGAAAGGTGGGGATTCCGGATGCGATCCTTCTCAATGCAGGCCCCTTGACCGTCAATGAGATGGAGGTTATGAGAAGACATACGACGATCGGTGGGGATACCCTGAGTTCGATCGTGCGGGACCATGGAGGCGAAAGTGTTCTCCGAATGGCCATGGAGGTTGCGTACTCTCACCACGAGAAATGGTCGGGATTTGGCTATCCGAAAGGATTGGCCGGTGAAGAAATCCCTCTTTCCGCGCGGATTGTCGCCCTGGTGGACGCCTACGATGCCATGACGAGTGTCCGTCCCTACAAAGCGGTTATCTCTCACGAGATCGCTGTGGGGCGCATCGTCCAGGACAGCGGCCGGCACTTCGATCCCGACGTGGTCGATGCCTTTCTCACCTGCAAGGACGAATTTCCGGCGATCACAGAGCGAATCGAAGTGTATTCCGAATCTGAAGAGGGGTTACGGTCGGCATAAGCCGCTGTGCCGAATATATAGTGAATTT
>JAOZPW010000109.1 GCA_029932545.1 Thermoanaerobaculales bacterium
AGAGCTGGTCAACGGGCGTCCGAAGTACGACTATTTCCTCTACGTCAAGGCCAAGCTCAACGGTGTGTATGACATGTCGGGCGGCCTCCAGGATCAGGAGACTTTTAACGTCGGCAAGATCGACGTTTGGGGTACGGACGACTCCGAGCGTTTCTGGATGGATATGCACCAGTCCCAGATTCGACTGCGTGGACAAAACGAGACTGCCGGTGGCCCGGTCATCGGTTATCTCGAGGGCGACTTCTGGGGCGGCGGCAAGGGCTTTCGGTTGCGCCACCTCTGGATCGAGTACAAGTTCATCCACTTCGGCCAGGACTGGAGCTTCTTCGGTGACAAGGAGATCTGGCCCAACGTCTTCGAGTGGGACGGACCCCCGTCCGGTGTGTGGCGACGCGAGCCCGAACTCCGCTTGATCTTCAAAGGGAACTCCGGCTGGCAGTACGAGTTCGGTATCGGCAACCCCGGCGCCGAGTTGACCTTCAACACGGACATCGACCCTGCCGTGGAGGCCGCAAACCAGTCCACACCGGATTTCATCGGTGCGATCAACAAGAAGACCAGCTACGGTCATTTCCGTATGACGGGAATCTACCGTGACCTGAAGTACAAGACCTGGGGCGTCGAAGATTCGGTGGCGGGCTACGGCGCCACGGTTTCCGGTTACATCGGCACAGGTAAGGATGGGCAGAACCCCATCCAGTTCCAGTTTGTCGGCGGCCAGGGCATTGCAACCTACATGGTCTCTTTCAGTGGCCTCAACTACGATGCGTTGCCCAATGGCAACGGTGAAATGGAGGCGATCCCAACCTATGGCGGATGGGCATCCTACGAGCACTGGTTCTCGGACAAGTGGCACGGAAACCTCGTTGTCGGCTTTGCCAATTTTGCCTCGCACGAGATTCCCGCCTATGAGATTCCGAGCCCAGGCTACCAGGCGGAGGACAGCGAGATCACGCTGGACCACAGCTATGCCCTGGTCAACTTCATGTACGACTGGCTGCCCAACTTGAGCTTAGGCATGGAGTATAACTGGGGCAACAAAGACACCCTTCACGCAGGGAATATCACAACCGAGGATGGTACAGTCACCCGGCTTCAAAAAGACCGGGACGCCACGAGAATCAGCTTCGGGCTGTTCTTTAATTTCTAAGAACTTCTACCGGCCCCCTCGTCTTTGAGGGGGCCGTTTTTACGATAGAAAGAGAGCCTGAAATTGATGGAATTGGATCCTCGGCGCACGATCATTGTCGGCATTCTGGTCCTATTCCTGGGCAAGTACCTCAACGGCAAGATCAGTCTCTTTAGTCGATACAATATTCCCGAACCCGTCACCGGGGGAATCATTGCCTCTCTTTTCTTCGGGGTTCTCCACTGGCTTTTTCACATCGATTTTCAGTTCTCCAACGACTCCCGTGATCTGCTCTTGGTGGTGTTCTTCACCGCAATTGGGCTCTCGACGGAATTCAAGAGCATCATCAAGGGAGGCAAGATCCTCGTTTATCTATCGGCGCTCGCGATTGGTTTTCTCTTCGTGCAGAACTTCGCAGGGATCCTGGTGGCCTCCCTGGCCGGTATCGACCTGGATGCCGGAGTATTGGTTGGCGCCGCATCCCTCCAGGGCGGCCACGGAAATGTTGTCGCCTGGGCGCCGATATTGGCGGGCAAGTACGGCGTGCCGAATGCGATGGAGATCGGCATGACCAGCGCCACCTTCGGCCTGATCTTCGGCGGGATTCTTGGCGGACCGTTAGCCGGCCATCTGATCAAGAAACATGGGCTTGAAAAGGATCACGACTCCGAAGTCACGATCGGCGCGAAGCATGGAGAAAAACTGACGATTGATCGCAACTCCATGCTGAAGGTGCTTCTCATGCTCTCGCTGTCGATCGGTCTGGGGCTGTACCTCAACGAACTTGCTGCTTATCTCGGTTTCACCCTGCCCTTGTTCGTGACCTGTATGTTCAGCGGCGTTGTTCTGGCCAACACCGTCCCCCTGATGATCCCGGGCATGACATGCCCGTCCGGATCGCCGTCCCTTGCGGTCACATCCGAGTTGAGCCTCGGCCTGTTTCTGGCCATGGCGATGATGGGGCTCCGGTTCTGGGAGGTTGGCGATCAAGCACTGTTCATCTTCACCAGTTTGTTGGTACAGGTCCTGATGGTCACACTTTTTGCCGTCTTCATCGTATTCAGGGTACTGGGCAAGAACTATGACGCAGCCGTGATCACCGCGGGCTATCTGGGATCCTCCCTGGGGGCCACCCCAACCGCGATGGCCAACATGGCTGCCGTCACCCAAAAATACGGTGCCTCTCCGGTCGCATTCATGGTCATCCCCGTCGTTGCCGCCTTCATCATTCAGGTCAGTAATGCGGTCGTCATACAACTGGTTTTGAACATGATCAACTGATTACGAAATAATCGAACTAACCGACCACGGTCGTTGATACGCGGGGATCTCCGGTATCTGCCGCCGAGCGAAAGCGAATCAATTATTCCTGTAACCTAAACTGAAAGGAAATACGAATGAAACACAACAGAGACGAAAAAAGTAATCACCGTAACATTGGGGCAATGGGCCGTTTTCTGATGATGGTCATGGCCGTCATGATCATCACCACGGTGGGGGCGCCGGTCGCCCAGGCTCAGCTCGAGGACTTGAAGAAGCCTGAGCCGACCGTTCCGCAGGCCTTTACGCTGCAAGGTGAATTCGTACGCATGGCCTACAACAACGAGGGCTTCGTCACCCTCGGTTACAGAATTGCCGATGGCTCCGTAGGTGACGAGTGGATGCTGCTCGAGATGGGTGTCACCCTCCAGAACAAAATCAGGGATCAGAAACTGACTCGGGAGGACCTCACCCTGGTAACGCCGGACGGGACTCATATCTCGTTGGCTTCCCAAAAGGAATTCAACAAGGCCAATCTCAGAGCCCTCGACAAGCGAGCGACCATGATGCGGGATTCGATCAACTATTTTCCGGCCGGAGTTACCCGCGTTAACACAATGAACTTCTTCGCTGACCCGTCTGGGAAATCCAGAACGCTGGCCTACGATCAGGTCAGCCTGCACTACCAGTTCGCCACTGTGGGCCGGATCTATTTTCACGTACCCGGCGGCATCAAGGTCGGTCAGCACTGGCTCTACGTGCAGTTCAAAGACAGCGTAGTGCAGGTCCCCTTCAGGATCTTCACCAAGGAGGAAGGCAAAGAATTCCGCAAAATGTGGAAGACCCTCAAAAAGGAACACGAAGAGGGTGTGGAATAGACGCCTGTCGATTCCCCTATCAGACAGCTAATGGAAACCTCCCGGGAAAGCCCGGGAGGTTTTTTTGTGTCGGAAGGCAGGGGCAGCGACGGCGTCAGGGACAGGTGAAGGGACTACGACGAGGGTGTACCCCTCATCATGAACTGTCCGACGTGCTATTTCCGTAGGCGGACCGGATTGCCTGCTCCATGCGAGTGATTTCATCCTTCGTCAGGGAGTCAAAGTGGCTTGCTCGTTTTCGCGCTGAGAGTCGGCCGTTGTTGCGCAGGCAGAACCGGATGAAGAGATCGACCTTCCGGTCGGGCATGTCCACGATCTCCTGGAGAGACCTCTTGGTCTCGTCGTAGCTCGCCAGGAACGCCAGTTCTTCGAGGAGCTCGGCATCAATGGTCTGCTCGATGAACCGGAAGAGCGCCTCCGCCTGAGACGTCATATCGATGTAGCTATACCACCGGGCTGTATCGTTCTCAACGGTCATGCGGCCCTCTTCGTCGAGGGAATACTCCACCAGGGCCATGAGTGGTCGAGAAAACGCCTCCAGGGAAGCGTCGTAGTCGGCGAGGTCCTTCAACATGGATGCCGATACGGGGAACATGATTTCCTTGGGGGTAAAACCCCTGCGGGCCAGAATATTGTGGATCAGGAATCGGTGGATTCGACCATTGCCATCTTCAAACGGATGCAGAAAAACAAACCCATAAGCCACGGCAACGGCATGAACCACTGCGGACACGCCCCCCTCCTCCATGCGCTTGTGGGAGGCGATCAAGCCTTCCATCAGGTCCTCAAGGTCTTCCGGCTTCGGACACGCAAAATGCACCTTTTCACTCCGCCAAGCGACAGCCTCGCCAACATAGTTCTGGCTCTTCCGGTAATCAGATTCGGAGAATCGTGGATCGACAATGCGATTCTGCAGGTCAATCAGCTTCGGTTTCTCGCAGAAGTCCTCGCGTTGGGCCAACTGAAGCAGCGCGACAAAGCGCTCGGTTCGGGTCGAACCAGGCTTAATGTGCTCGATCTCGAAGGAGGATTTCGTTTCCTTGGTGTAGAGATAGCTCAGCGCCCGCTTGAGCAACTCTGGCGGGTAAGAGGACACAGCCTGCCTGCACCGCTTGGGAACGTTGGCCCCTTCGAGAGTACGAAGGGTTTCGGTACGGCGGATCGTCGGACAGAATCGAGAATTGCCCAACAAGTTATCGTTGATTCGTTGACGTCGAACCCGGCGTGCCGGGATGACGGTGTGATATTCATCCGGATCGAGCAGGTCGATGTAGTTCCCGTGCTTCACGTCATCTAACGGGAGCGTTTTGCCTGTCAGGAACTCGTACAGAAACCACAGCCGCCTGGCGTACTTGCCTGTTGGTTTGGATTTGACAAAACTGAGGAGATCTTTCTCCGCAGTCTTTTGAAAGAGTGTGGCGAGTATCGCTAAATTTGTACCGTCATACTTGAGCGCAAATTCAAGATGATCGCCCAGGCTGTCCCCCGGCCAGTACTTGGGCGGATAGACCTCCTCGACCACGCCGCCGGCAGAGCCGATTCGGCGGATTCCGCTGTTCGTCACCAAGGAACTGTGCCAGTTCGGGATGACGTCGAGACCGTACATCTCAACCAGCGCCGAATATCCTGCCGGCCTGAGCGTCGCCTGAACTTGACTGTTTTCGGTCATAGCTTCCCCCAGAAAATAGTTACGATCCAAAATTTATAGTTACGATAGCCATCGTGTCAAGTAAAAACATTACATTACTGGAGGCCAGATTGCCACCCGACCGGACAAGGGAAACAGTTACAGGTCCAGAAAAAGGGTTACAACAAGGCCTATTCCGCCCTAACCCGCACGATTCTCATCAGCCTGCATTGCCAAATCCCTGCTACCATCAGAGTCTCATGGCACTTAGACTTTCTACTTCCTTCATTGGGAGGGAATCCAACAGAGCCGGAAGGGGACTTCATCAGGCTCTTGCTCGGCACGAACGGCTGAACAATGCCCCCGTTGTCCGGACTCATAAACGGAGACCCCTCGTGAAAAGAACAGCAACACCGATTTTCGGTACAGCCAACCCCAGGAGAGAACGACCCATGACACGATCCATTCAAACCATGAGAATAATTCCAGGCGCCGTACGGTTTCATTCGTTGTAACGTAATGTTATAGCCGACCATAAGCAACGCTGAAAGGAAAGTCAGATGAAAAATCACACTTCAGAAAAATACGAGAACCGCGACCTCGGAACAATGGGTCGTTTTCTGATGATGGCCTTGGCCGTCATGGTCATCACCACCCTGGGGGCGCCGGTCGCGCAGGCTCAGCTCGAGGACTTGAAGAAGCCTGAGCCGACCGTTCCGCAGGCCTTTACGCTGCAAGGTGAATTCGTACGCATGGCCTACAACAACGAGGGCTTCGTCACCCTCGGTTACAGAATTGCCGATGGCTCCGTAGGTGACGAGTGGATGCTGCTCGAGATGGGTGTCACCCTCCAGAACAAAATCAGGGATCAGAAACTGACTCGGGAGGACCTCACCCTGGTAACGCCGGACGGGACTCATATCTCGTTGGCTTCCCAAAAGGAATTCAACAAGGCCAATCTCAGAGCCCTCGACAAGCGAGCGACCATGATGCGGGATTCGATCAACTATTTTCCGGCCGGAGTTACCCGCGTTAACACAATGAACTTCTTCGCTGACCCGTCTGGGAAATCCAGAACGCTGGCCTACGATCAGGTCAGCCTGCACTACCAGTTCGCCACTGTGGGCCGAATCTATTTTCATGTCCCCGGCGGCATCAAGGTCGGTCAACACTGGCTCTACGTTCAGTTTGCCGACAGCGTCGTTCAGGTCCCATTCAGGATTTTCACCAAAGAGGAAGGGAAAGAATTCCGCAAAATGTGGAAGACCCTCAAAAAGGAACACGAAGCGGACATGAAATAGCCGCTTGTCGACTGCTCTATCCGAGAGCTGCTTAAAACCTCCCTTAACGGGAGGTTTTTTGTATTGCACGACGATTGGGAAAGTCTGTTGGCCGGGGCTGCATTCACGACCGATCGTACCGGTTGCTAACGCCGTCCCGTGCCGGCCGCATCAGGGCACGCATGGAGGAGGCGCCGCACCGAGGCTGTGCACCTCTCGCAGTCTCTGGGCGGCCTCGTGGTTTGCGGGATCTGAGAAGGGCAGCATCACGTCCAGGCCGGGCGAGGCGCCGATCAGGCGACCGAGGCCATCGATGACGCTCTGCCGAAAGAAAAGCGGTGGGTCCTCCTCAAGGTAACGAAGGGCGAGGTGCACTCCACAGCGCGGTTCCAGTTCGAGAGTGCGAAGCACCACATCACGCCGCGTTTGTGTGTCGGGCGCATTCTCGAAGAGCAGGGCGAGATTGCGGGAGCTCGTCGCCAAAGCGAGGTTCTCGGATGCAAGCTCCTCGAGAGAAGGAGGCCCGGACTGCGTAATATTTATGGGTGCCGCCTCGGTCGGCAGGACGGAGAGCCCCGCGGTGTTTTGGGGGCCGGCTCCCTGTGAGGAGGCGCTGACCAGCAGGGCAACATACACCATGGCGGCTACCGCAGTGACCGCCCCGGCAAGGAGAGGGGGGCTCTTGCGCGAGAGCGCGGCCAGGACCAGCTCAACTCCCAGGAAGAGGGCCACCGCCGGCCCCACAGAGAAATCAAGACGGTCGGCGAAGAGCAGCCCGAGAAACGCTCCGAGAATCCCCGCACCCCAGGTGATCAACAGGCGTTGCCCCAGACGGTTGGTGAAGATCGCCGAGATGGTGGCCGGGATGATCAACAAGGCGAAGACCACGACCACACCCCCGATCCGGACCGCAAAGGTGATCACCACCCCGAGCAGCGCGTAAAACAAGAAGTCCCAGGCCACCACCCTGATTCCATTCTGGACTGCACCATCGTAGTCGTCGGAGACTCTCTGGAACTGATGACGCAGGAGATAGAGACAAAGACCAACGGCGCCGAAGACCACGGTGCAGGTCAGTAGATTGGTCCAGGTCACCCACAGAATGCTTCCGGCCAGCATGTGCTGAGCATGGACGTGGCCGCCTGGAGCGATGCCGATGAGAAAAAGGGCTGCCGCCGCCGCGATCGCGTAGGAGACGCCGATGATTGCCTCTTGGGATATCTGGATCACGTGTCGGTGCGCCAGGGCGAAGAAGGCAGCCGCTCCCAGAGCGAGGCCCAAGGACACCAGGGAGGTCAAGGGGGAGTTTTCTTCGACGCCGGAGATCAGGTGGGCCCCGATGGCGCCGACCGCGACGATCTGGGCGAGAGCGATGTCCACGAAGACGATTTCCCGGCTGAGGACGTGCATGCCCAGAAAGCCGAGGATGGCCGTCATGACAACGCAGGCCAGGAAGGGGAGACCGAGCAGCTCGACAAAATGCAGGACGAAATGCGGCATATGGCTCAGCCCCTTTGTGGTGTCAACACCGCGCGGAGGATCAGTGCCGCGGTAAAGAGAACCCCGAGGGAGAGGATCAGGGTCGGCCCGTAGGGCAGATCGTGGAAATAGGAGAGCGAGAGCCCGATGACGCAGGCCAACATGCCCAGTCCCCAGCCAACGGCGACCGCCACACCCCACCTCCTGGTGAACATGGCCGCGACGCACGCCGGAATCATCAAGAAGGCATAGGCGAGCAGGACACCGGCCACAGGAACGATGAGCACGGTGATGATCCCCTGGGTGGTGAAGAAGAGGAAATCCCAGAGCTTCACCCGCCGCAGACTGCCCTCATCCTCGGCCAACGCGATGAACTGACGCCGAAAGACGTAGTGGAAGATCAGCAGCACAACGTAGACCGCCGCCGTGACCCCGACGATGGGCCAGGAGACCCAGAGCATCGACCCGGCCAGAGTCTTGCACACGTAGGCCTCTCCCCCAACCAGCTTGTCGCCGAGCAGGAGAGAGGCCACCAGGGCCATGGCGTAGAGAATTCCGATGATCGCCTCCCTCGGGACCATCGGGTTTTTCGGTTTGAGCAGCGCGAGCAGCAGGGCGCCCACGAGGACCGCTGCCAACGACAGCGCATACGAGCCCGGCGACCCGTAGCGGATCGCCAGGCCGATTCCGACCAGGGCGCCGAAGGCGGCGAGCTGGTCCAATACCAGATCGGAGAAGATCAGGGTGCGGCGGATCACGTGCAGGCCCATGTAGGTGTGGAGCACCAGGACGATGGCCAGAAGCGAGATCTGGACTGTGAAAAAACGAACGGCTTCCGTCATGACGATCACGCTCCGGGCGCCACGGACGAGGAGGAGCTCATGATGCGGACCCCAGCGGTGACCCAGGGGATTCTGCGGGCGTGCTGCCAACTGCGCCGTAGGCCGCCACCAGCTGCGCGGTCCAGTGATCCATCAGCTCAAAGACTGTGTTGACTCCCTCTTCGCCGCCGACGTAGAGGGGCACGATTACGGGCACCGCGTCGACCCTTTTCGCAACCGTACGAATCTTCTGCTCGTCGAAGTAGTTGGCGGCGAGGATGACGCGGATCTTGCGGAGGCGCATCAGGTCCACGAGTTCAGTGACGTGTCTGGGAGAGGGGGGGATGCCCGGCTTGGGCTCCACCGTGCCGGCCTCTTCCATCGCGAAGAGTGACAGGAAGTAGACCCAGTTCTTGTGGTAGGTGACGATCTCCATGCCGCGGAGTGGCAGCATCTGCTGCATCCAACCACCGAGGGAGTCGATCAGGGGTTTGCCGCGGAACTGCTGCTGCTCCAGGAAGGGAATGAGCGTTCCCTTCTCAGCCATGTTTGTCAGGCTCTGGGCTCCGAGCAGCTCGACCAGCTTCTGACCGAAGAGGCGCCTGTCGATCTCCTCGATCAGCATCTTGAGATTTGTCTCGTAGTACTCCCTGCCGGCAGGGTCGTTCTTGATCAGGCCGACGGTGATGTTGCGTGCGGCGATCTTCATATTGAGGGGGCTGCAGGTCAGGTGCGGGTTGCCGTAGACGTGCACTCCGCCTTCGGAGCGGGAGATGTTGGTAGGCACTTCCAACAACTTCATTCCGCGGGAGGTGGCCACGTAGCCGATCTGACCGCTCCTGACACGGGCATTGCCAGACTTGTCCACCACCGTGGGCAGCCAGAGTTCGAGGTCCAGCCCCGTGGCGATCAGCACGTCGGCGTTCTTGACCATGTCCACGAAAGAGGGCTTGGGCCGGATGAAGTGGGCGTCCTGGTCGCCACGCACGATGGCCTGAACAGCGACGCGCTCCCCGCCGATGGCCTCGGCGATGACGCGATAGTCCGGCAGGGTGGTAACCACCGAGATCACGGCCCCTGGGGCAGCCGAAGGACCCTCGGCCGTTGCCGCTAAGGGCGTCAAGACGAGGGCCGGAAGAAAAAGAATGGTGAATGCTGTGCGTTTCATGATTTCATCTCTCATTTTCATAATCAGTAGCGGTCATGCTTGTGGGGCCCGGCAGCGAAGATCAGCTGGAAGATCAGGGAATCCTCGGGTTTTTCGAGCCCGCGCCGCTCCAGGTGGCTGTACTCCAGACGGTACCTGACAAAGGGACTCTGCTGGTAGGTGGCGTAGGGGGTCACCTGCCAGAAGTGCACGTCATCGGTGAAGGCGTGGGGAGCTAAAAAACCACCAAGATCGGCGTAGTCCTTCTGGTCGGGTTGGTAGTAGTCCAGCCGGATCCCCAGGTCGAGTTTCCGATTGAGTTTGCACTGAAGGTAGGTGAAGGCACCCCAGGCTACGATGGTGTCCTCTCCCGAGCCGTCCGGGGCCATGATGTCGCGGTCGAGGAAATAGAACTCGGTGCGCCATTCCACGTTGCGGTAGCGCATCCGGTCGGTGGGCTCCCAGAGGAGATTGAAGTCCAGTCCGAAAACTCGTGTGGGCAGGCTGCCATTGAGAGTGTCGGGGCTCCCGTTCCGGTAGATCGTCCACTGATCCTTCCAACCGACGATTCCCGACAGCCCGAACTCGGCATAGGTGTTCTTGGAGAGCTCGTGGTAATTCTTGTAATGGAGGAGCACGGAGGGGGTTCCGAGCGTATTGCCGGAGAAGAGACGTGCATTCTTTCCGTTGGTCAGCTGAAACGTGAGGTCCTGGGACGCGCCCCAGAGAGGGGGCAGCACCCAGTCGAAGGACAGGCCGGTCTGGTTCAAGCCGCCCTCGCCGAAGATCTGTCTCAGTGCCAGTGGAAAGTCGGTTTGATCGAGGGCATGCTTGTGCCAACGGTTGATCACGCCAAACTGTTGTCGGAACTTGCCAAAGGTGAGGTTCAAGCCGTTAAGGAGCGCGTAGCGGGTTATGTAGGCCTCACCGAGTTCGGCGCCGCTGGTAGTAACGGGAACCGCTGCCTTGAAACGGGTGTAGGGGTCCAGATAGCTCTCGAAGTGCAGCCCGAGCGAACGGAAGTTGAAGTCGGTGTGCTGCCGGGTTCCTTTCTGATGCCTGTAGCTGGCCAGAAAGTCGCCGGTGACACTGAACTCCGGATTGAGGGCCTGCAGACTGAGGCCCTTCGCCGTGAAGGCGTCCTCTTGCTCTTCCGTCGTTGACTGCTCGGCCTTGGCTGCCTCGAGTTCGGCCAGCCGGAGGAGGGCCGCGAGCTCATCCTCCTCGGGTACGGCAACGGCCGCGCTGTTGCCGCGGAGGACCTGGATTTCTTTCTTCAGCGCTTCGATCTCCTCGGTATGACGCCTTTCAATC
Source organism: Thermoanaerobaculales bacterium (assembly GCA_029932545.1). Classification (GTDB taxonomy): domain Bacteria; phylum Acidobacteriota; class Thermoanaerobaculia; order Thermoanaerobaculales; family Sulfomarinibacteraceae; genus DAOWGJ01. Next base: position 10,936 of record JAOZPW010000109.1, read on the forward strand.
TCCAGCATCTGGCGCTGCAGCTCGAGAAGCTGCTGCCGGAGTGTCTCCACCGGGTCGTCCGGCGACGACGCATCGGTAGTCGCGAGACTCACTCCTGGTGCTATGAACAGGAACCAGGCCGTCGCGACAAGGGCGAGGAAAACTCCTGCTCGACGAAACGATCTCGTTGAAGCGTCTGGCATTGTTGTCTCCTACTCGTGATCTTAATTGCGTGCCGGCCGAGCCGGCGGCCACACGCCGTTTCTCCAAGGTAGCATCAGGTTTTCGACACCGATTGCCGCCCACTGCGAAACCGGGGCAGAAGACCGCCGCGGGTCGACTGCGGATTGGGAGGTCAGCTGACGATTACACTGATGGCGGGCCGCGAGTAGGAGGTAGGCTCTCGTTTTGCTCGCTACGCTCGGCGCCTTCGTGGAGTGGCGGTTGAACGGTGGTAGTCATATCAACCACCAGAGCAACCCCACCATGCTCTTGGGAGAGCAGTGTTCGCTGAAGCGCGCAGGCGAGGCATTTGTCAGCGGTTTTTGGGACGGTGTCATCCGAATCTGGAGGGAGCACCCGGGGGGCCTCGAGGGAGGCGCTTGCGTGAAGCTCGGTGGAGCAAGAGTGAGGGAGGGGTACGATGCCGGGAACGACAACCAGAAGAGCGAAAAGAACGCTCATCAGCAGGCGCCGTCGAGGCGAGCGAAGTCGATTACCGGTCAATACCATCACAAACCCTGCCTGGGCAGTTGAGCAGCAGGCACTGGGATCATATCAGGCTCAGAACCGCCGGGAAACGCGAGAACGACCTCGAAAGCTTTGTTACTGCTTGGGGGTTTCGCCCAACTGGCGGTCGATCGTCGTCAGGGCATCTTGGCAGACGTCCCTGTTGGCCGTGGCG